>JAYSTG010000493.1:0-8590 GCA_043719965.1 Saprospiraceae bacterium
GATATTGTGATGATGTAAATACCCGAACGCTGTCGTGTCAAATCAATTTTGTGATCAAAATGGTCTCTAATATCTTGTATCGTGCGGCCCACGATATCCTTAACCTCTATACGTGTGATAGGATGTCGACCAAAATTATTAATAGATATTATTCCAGTAGTAGGGTTGGGAAATAACTTAATGTTTCCTTGTTTCAAATTCCTTACCTCCCCATGCTGGAAGCTTGAAAAAGTATGAAGGGACGAATTAGATGCTGTATCACAAGCCTCACGAATTGCCAATTCAGAATTACAATTTGGCGCATTCTTCTGAATATCTCTAAAAAAAGTAGTATCCAACAAGAAATTACAGATGGGTTCAATCTCGCATATGCTTAATGAATCATTTTGAACAAGGATCAAACCATCTATAGAACGGTAATCCAATTGTTCAAGACCATGAAGTGATTTTAAAGAAGTCTTTTGGATATCGAGTTGTCCATCGATGGAAGTCACTACTGAAAGGCCCTCTAGATTTACAATATTGGGTCCAAATATGATCATATGGCCGGGTATATGTGTACAATTGGCATACGTGTATTTGAATGAATCAATTTCAACTTGTCGGGTAATTAAAATCACGCCTGTCGGACAGTTTATAGGTTTACAGGATAAAAGAATTTCGTCCCTGGAATTACATGTATTGGCATTATCATTGATATGGGCGACATGATTCGTGTCAATTAGATAATTACATAATAGCTTCACCGAACAGATTGCCAATTTGGGATTATGTTGTAAAGAAATGGATGTTATACCATCAGGTCTTACATTACTGATTGCTTGTATATCATTCAGAAGAGGATTATTCGTGATCGATAAACCCGCTGAAAGAAGGGTCAACCCTTGTAATCCTTTGAGATTCGTAAGCATGGCGTTACTATCTATAGCTATACTTCCTTGTATTTGAAATAAACCGGTGAGCCCTTCTATGCTAGTAAGCATAGGATTGTTTTGAATCCTGACATCCCCAAGGACTACAACGATAGACCCCAAGGAATCAAGATTGACTATATCTGGACCACTGATAGTGATACCGGAAAAAGTCGTACACCCTTTGTAATCTATAGGAAATCTATTTACCTGGGCCTGGGAAGTAAGCAGGATAGGAGAAGCTGTAGCTCCTCCACAAAATTTTGAGGTACACCTTCTAAGAACTTCTGTCAAAGAGGAACATCCAATTAAATTGTCACTGATATTCGATGGCTTACCCGATGATAGATATCGACAAACTAAATCGATTTCACAGATAGCCAACAATGGATTAAATGAAATGTCTACATGGTTAATAGGCAGTTCGTCCAACTGATCTAAACTCGAAATATCTGTCAAAGAGTCGTTGTGACTGATGCGGAGGTCACCACCTAAAAAGATTAATGCCGATAATCCATCTAATGATTTCAAACTACTATTATGATGAATAGAAACTCCATTGATTATAGTGATCAAGGAGTCCAGTCCATGAAGGTTCATTAATAGAGCATTAGAATGAATCTCCAAAGTTCCGGTTATAGATTTTAAAGCGCTAAGGTCTGTGAGATCCGTCAATAAAGGATTGTTTGAGATAGACACACGACCTGGAATAGCGGATAATGCTATCCCCTCGAGGTTAGTAAGGACCGCATTGGTATCGATGAGTAAGTTGCCTTTTAGTTGAGAGAGATTAGAAAGTCCTTCGAGGCTTTCAAGGAGGGGGTTATTTTGAATAATAAGGTCTCCTTCAATAGACAATATAGATTGTAAGGAATCTACATTTTGGATATCGAGTCCACTGACTATGATACTACCAAAACCAGTACATCCAGAATAATCCACAGGAAATCGATCTACCTGAGCTTGACTGGTAAGTATAATGTAAGCTGAGGCACAGTCCCTCAGCTTACAATTGGTGAGTACTTCATTAGCTGTCCGGCATCCAACTTGGTTGCCAATAATATTTGATGGCTTAGCGCCGGATAAATACTTACAAACTAAGTTGATTTCACAAGTTATCAAGGAGCTATTGAACGAAATGTCCAGGTGATCAATAAACGAGGTATCGACATTATAGATGCTGGAAATATCGGTCAGTCTATCATTGTGACTGATGAAAATAGATCCACTGAAGCGATCTAAGGCTATTAACCCCAATAATGATCTTAGGCTCTCATTGTTTTCAATATAGAGACCGTCTCTTAAGATAATTAAGTTTTCCAGACCTGATAGATCTTCCAGGATATTATTTCCTCTAATTTCCAATGCGCTTGATATGGAAAGGAGTTTTTCAAGTCCTCTGAGGTCAATCAATGCAGGTTGATAAGAGATAGACAAAGTGTCATCAACTGAAGTCAACTTTTCCAATCCTTTGAGATTGGCGAGCACCGTATTGGAATCAATAATAAGACTGCCATGCACCGACATCAAATGAGACAGTCCATCTACATGTTCTAGCCGTGGATTGTTATGAATAATAAGGTTTTCCTGGACCGTCGTCACTGGCCACAATGAATCTAGATTTTTGATATCCTCTCCATGTATTGTGATACTGGTAAAATTTATACATCCCTGGTAATCTATAGGGAAACTGTCTACTTGAGCTTGAGAAGTCAAGATAATTGGTGTCCCGATACAATGATTGGCTTTGCAATTGAATATTACTTCTTGAGCTGTAAGACAGCCTTTGTTATTATCAATAATAATGGATGGCTTATCGGAAGATAGGTAGGTACACACCAGATCGATATCACATGTAGACAATTGCAAATTATAAGAAATATCGAGGTTGGTGATCTTAGCGGTATCCAGATGATTCAGATGAGATATATCGGTAAGGGAGTCATTGCCAACAATAGAAATATCACCTTTAAAATTCCTCAAAGCAGGAAATCCTGATAATGATTTCAAACTCAAATTGTACTCAATATGAATGTCGCCTCCGATAGTGTGTATAGAATCCAGGCCCTTAAGATCTTTCAAGAATGCATTATTATAAATTTCTATAGTACCCGATACCGATCTTATTTGGCTGAGCTCTTCTAAAGATTCTATATAAAAATTTGAATCAAAAGGTTTTAATAATAGCGAACCGTTTATGTCTGTACAGTGTGGATATAATTCTTTGAACCTTTTAACTTCGTTCGTGGATTGGATCAGGATATCTCCGGGTGGGCAGGTAAGGGTAGTATCACAAGATTTTAAAATCTGAAATTTATCAAAGCACCCTGGAGCATTATTACGAATCAAGCTTTGCCCCCCTTTCGCCAAATAGGAGCAAACAAAATTGGAATGACAGGCACTCAATGCAGGACATTCCTGGATATATAAAAAATCTTTGAGGTTCACAGGATTTAAGTCATCGATATTGGTCAATGCTTTATTACCCTCTATAGATATAATGTCTGTGGACTTTAATGCATTTAAGCCTGCGAGACTGGTGAGTTTTGAATTGGATTGGATGATCAGGAATTGTCCGATAGAGGTCAATGAGTCAAGTCCATCTAGATTGCGAATTCCATGGTTGCCATATATAGCCATGTAGTCGCGGACCGTCCGAATATTGGACAATCCTTCTAAATTAGCGCTATCCTCTGAAGAAAGCTCTACCCAGATAGGTCCATTTACGTTTTGACAATTTGGAAACGAGATCTTAAAATCATTTATTTCTTTCTGGGTCGAAAAATATAAAAAACCATTGGGGCAGACCATGCCAGGGTTACAGGCTTTGGTGACCTCAAAAATGTTCGAACATCCTGGGGCATTGTTTTCAAATTTAGAACTACCACCATTAGCGATATAACTACAAATCCATGGGTAATTGCAAATGCTTAGCTTGGGACAGGATTGAATGACAATGTTTCGCAGTGGTCTGAATGTTAATTGTTCCAATCCATTCAAGCTTTCTAACAAACTATTATCAAATAGCGCTATTCCTCCGGAAATGGTCTTTAATGAGTCTAGACCTGCCATCGATTTTAATAACTTATTATTAGAAATTTCGAGTTCTCCTATTATTGACTTGAGGTTAGATAATCCATGCAGGCTTTCCAATGAATCACAGTACTCAATAGCCAATGTTCCTCTTAATCCGGTGACTCCATATAAAGAGTCAAGGTTTTTAATATTGCCCGATATTTTAAGGTTACCGTTGATTTGATCGCACAGAGCGTACTTGACAGAAAAACTATCTACTTCCTCCTGAGACTTTAAAGTGAGTTCAATTATATTGCAAGGGATTGCTGGGGAATGCTCGAATGGCTTATGGGTTTCAAGCGTGGTATGAAACCAAAGGTTTAAGATCATCCAGATCGTAGTATTTATCATTGTTGTGTTTTGGACAGCTCTTTTTAAAACGGTCGAAATGAACTTGGGAGTGTCCTTTACCCGGCAAAATTATGCAATTGTGGGTCTAATTATATATAATATTAATATACTTTTAATTAAATTATTTTAAACATTAATAATCAATTAATTAGAAATATCAATTATCATTATGTGTTTTAAATATTTTAATTCCCTTCATGCTTTTGCCTCTGATAATCAGGACTTAATTAAATCACCATCTTTTTTAAATCACACTGTAGAAACGTAGTTCCAGGTCCCAAATGTTACAACCCAAACAATTGAGCATTGAGGGCTACTAGGGTTTCATTTTTATGCTTCGCGGGTACCAGGATTGACACATTGTGAGGGCTGCCTCCGTAACTCACCATACTGATCGGGATATGAGTAACAGCCTCGAATATATCTTTGAGCAATCCCGGAGTCTTGGCAAGGTTATGTCCTACTATAGAAATAATAGTTTGATGAGGTGTGATAGTCACTGTTCCATATTGTTCAAGTTCAGTCACGATTTCATTGAGAGCGGTAGATTGATCTATGGTCATGGACACCGCTACTTCGGAGGTGGTGATCATATCGATAGGAGTCTTATATTTTTCAAATACTGCAAATACAGTCTTTAGAAATCCGTACGCTAGGAGCATTCTACTGCTCTTGATATTAATAGAGTAGATCCCATCCTTTGCTGCTACTGCTTTTACTCCTTGACTTGATGCATTTTTAGATATTAAAGTGCCTTTGGCTTGTGGAGCCATAGTATTTAATAGTTTTACCGGGATATGTTCCTGTTGAGCAGGCCAGATACTTGCAGGATGCAGAATTTTTGCACCGAAATACGCTAACTCTGCTGCTTCATCAAAACTAAGATGCTCTACAGGTCGAGTCGACTTTACGATACGTGGATCATTATTATGCATACCGTCTATATCGGTCCATATTTCGCACACGGATGCCTGTACAGCAGCTGCTATCAATGAAGCGCTATAGTCGCTACCTCCTCTTTTGAGATTATCTACTTCACCACGCGCATTAAGACAGATATACCCTTGTGTGATGTAGATCTGGTCATTGCTGCGCTCTGCAAGAATAGGAAATAGTTTGGAACGGATCATCGTTATCTGGGGCTCATCATTGCTATCTATAGACATAAAGTCAAGTGCCGGCAATAAATGATGATGTACTTGATATTCCTCCAGGTAACATGAAAATATCTTGGTAGACAGCAATTCGCCTTGTGCGAGGATGTCCTTATTTAAGGAGTCGCTATAAGACACTTTAGTAGCAATGCGCAAAAACTCAAAGTGCTCTTCTACAATACTCCGAGCCTTGGTTATCGTAGGTTCTTTTTTTAATAGATCAGTAATGAACGTTTTATAATGCGCTTCAAGATCATGGATCTGAGCTAATGCACCCTCTTTGTTTCGATCGGATAGGTGTTTACTGATTTCGACAAGATTATTGGTAGTGCCGCTTAGAGCGCTTAATACGACGATCTTACTTTCCTGGTCTGCGGTGATGAGTCGAACTACATCTCGCATTCGTTCGGGCTTGCCTACGGAAGTTCCGCCAAACTTCATGATCTTCATAGTAAAAGGTTGTGATGTTAAAAAAAGTTTGCAAAGATATTTTTAACTAAATGAATTCGTTCTAGACCTATTCAATAAAAAAGCTTATCTCCTGTAGTTTTTACATGCTTCATATCGACGGAATCTACCAAGGATCATAGGACTGTCGTCATCGTATTGGCTCATCGTTTGCTCCAGGTCTCTTCTTTCCTGATCGGTATGCATTGGTATCAATAGGGAATTAAACTCATCTCCTCTCAGGTATGATTTAATTACAGATTTTCCGGCATCCCGTAATATCATCATATATCCCGATCCGTAATCTACTGCTTTTTTGATTAATAATTTTCTACGATCGTAGGTGTGTTGACTTCCTTTACTGTGACATGTATCTGCTAGGCAGTATCGTTTAGAGGTCAAGACGGTTTGGAGTTCCTCCTCTGACAACATCATAGCTGACACCGGCATAGTTTGATGCACTGGATAAAATAAAGGATCATAGAGGTCATCTGCGTGAGAGATCGATCGTCGAAGAGATGGAAAATGCAACATAGTATGGAGGCCATTGTACAATTCGATTTGGTCTCTGCGAATAGGTAGATTCAATGCACGCGCATAGTCCATGATGATTCCCCCCATAGCCCAACAGGAATAAACTTGATGCAATTGTCCTTTGATTGGAAACCAAGTTGATGGTACCGATTGAAATTGTATGAGGTTAATACTCTCTTTATGATTGAGATTGGCTCTAGACCAGGACAATAAAGAATATATGGCTTCATCCGAATTCGAAAATTGGTCATTGAATTGAATGCCTCGAGAAAATAGGTAGGTGGAAAGTGGATGAAATAATTGAATTCCACCGCCTGATTGATAGTCCAGGCTATAGGTTTGGAGCAAGCTATCCCAATAAAAATAATATTTTGAATCCCAGAGTTCTGCCAAGTCTTTCGGCGCAAAGTCATTGACAGACCAGGGTACTAATCGTTCATATTCGACATACATACTATGTGCTACATAATGGAGATAAATATTGAATGCTGTGTCTTTTGAAAATGAATGAAGCAGGGTATCTGGATAGACCACAGATCTATTTTCATAGATGGCATGGATATGGTCGAGTAAGTTTTGTTTCCAGAGTTTTGGCCATTGTACCAATGGAATAGTTTTACCTTCTTCTCGCCAGATCACCAGATCGGCAAATCTGCCTTGATTGAGATATCCCTTAAAATTTTTTTCATCAAAGGGTTGGTTTAAGATAGGATATTGGCAAGAGAATGTCCCGTAGGTGCTGTCAATAGATAGTGACTTGCAATATACATTATGATCTTCATCGGATTCGAGCACCTGATCTTTAGTATCTACACGTACTTGTATCTGATGTCGACCTATGCCTGGATGTATCGGCAATCGAATGATACTACTGTCTCCAGGTTTTCTAAAATGGGGGTCCAGACTATCCAATTGCATTAAGATCCGCTCCTCATGATCCCAATATATCGCCAATTGAATCCCATGTTCTACGATCGGGGTGTTGCCTTGATTTTTTATAATGAGATAGAGCTCTTGCTTAGCATTGATAAAAACTTCAGCTATAAATAAATCTTTATCCTGCCAATGCCGACAAGATATTAATAAAAGGCTATAACATATAACGATGTACCAACGCCTCAATGCTCGAGGCTTAATTAAACTTAGCCTTTAAATGGCCCAGTAAGGTACCAGCGGCATCGAGATCGGTTTTGATGATCAACAAGGAATCTCTGTAGTTTTTCTGTAGCATCAAGATTTCCGAAGGATTCATTTTTGCATCTAATGGCACCAAGCCTTTTGATTCTTTTTCATGACCTGGTACAGCTCGTAGGCGACCCTCCATTTTTTTTAATCCTGCATCCACATAGTCCAGGTGATTATACACTTCTGAGATGGCAAATACACTTTCTTTATCTTCATTACGAATCCGACTATCTACGAGTTTCGCTTCGTTTTTGAGTTGAGCGGAAGTGGTGAGGATCAATTCTTTTTGTGCCTGAGCATCTTTAAACAGATCAAATGCGGCTTTCATATCAGGATGCTCTTGTTTGCATGCAATCAAAGCAACTCCTAATATCCAGAGGACGAGTACCAATCTTTTCATAATGAAATTATACAATATTGAACTGCAAAAATAATCCGTTTGAGCGGAATTTCAAATTTATCGGGGTCGGAAGGGAGAGAAACAATGCAATACATAGGATGATCCAGTGTCATAAAATGCCACAAAAAAAAGTCCAATCACTTCTTTTTACGGAGGTGACTGGACTTATATATAATAATGAATACTATCTTGTTAGATCAGTTTCCAGCCCTCTCGGTAGCTTCTACCCACAAACTGATTGGCTTCATCGAAATTAGTAATCTTCATGTTTTTACCGTCCCAAAGTAGTTTTTTGCGGCCATTATAGTTCATCCCTCGGCCATTTTCAGTTTTGGTACCCAAGCCATACGATCGAATAGCCAGGTTGCCCATGATCACAGTCTCTGTCAATGGTCCTGAATAATCAAATGATGAAGTCAATGCTCTATGTTGCACACTTCCAAATCCTGCTTTGCAAGCTTCTGTCCACGATACTTGATGACCATATTCTGCAAGTTTTTCATTCTTATTGGTCGTAGTAAAGGCAGGATCCA
>JAYSTG010000494.1:0-3143 GCA_043719965.1 Saprospiraceae bacterium
GAAAATCTTTGAAGGATTGGAAGCCAATAATCAACGAGCGCTTATAGTACACCGGCAAGTCATCGATCAACCCACCATGGCAAAGCTCGGATATATTGACTTATTTGATGCGGCTTTTCCTGAATATCCAGTAACAAAAAGATATACGCGAGAAACAGGAGGCCTTGCAATCGCAGCTTATTTTAGAACCATTTTAACCAATCAAGCGCCATTTCAGAAATGGCTCAAGGGCGAAAGTCAGGCTCTTACTGAATCACAAAAACAAGGAGCGATGTTATTTTTTGGTAAAGCAGCTTGTGTCAATTGCCATAAAAGCCCATCTTTTAACTCCATGGAATTTCAAGCGGTCGGTGTAAAAAATCTATATCAGAGCGGTCTTGAAGTATTCCGCACCGATATCAATGATCGTAGAAATCTTGGTCGAGGAGGATTTACTTATCGTGCGGAAGATATGCACAAATTCAAGGTACCTCAGCTTTATAATCTAAAAGATGTTGGTTTTTATTTCCATGGTGCATCCAAAACTTCTATTCGAGATGTGGTTGAATATTTTAATAAGGCGATTCCGGAAAATCCAGATGTGCCAAAATCTCAAATTTCGGATCTTTTTAATCCCATAGGACTCAATGAAACTGAAATAGATCAATTAACTGATTTTATTGCAAATGGGCTCTTTGATTCTAATCTAGAGCGTTATGCTCCAATAAAAACAAAGTCGGGCAATTGTTTTCCGAATAATGATCTACAAGCCAGAATTGATATGGGTTGCAACTAAACTTTCAGTTTAGCTCAAGTTTGTCATTCCATAGGTAAATTATAGGTACTTTCAATTAATTGTTTATTCTATGTATTGCTTATTTTTACCATGTTTTGGCAAAGATCATACCCTACCAGCACCAGCGATTTAAACCCATTGACTTTAAGCGAGCCGATGAAAGCGCTTCCCTTTCAAGTACAGGGCAATTAAACTTATTCGACTTTCAAGACAAAGATGCTGGCCACACTTTACCGTTGGCTGAAAATGTTTTTGATTTGGCTTTGAAGCTTGATTTGAATAATGATCCTTCGGCTGAACGATATTATCTCAGAGCGATTGAACAGCATGAAAATATAGCCCATGCCTTATGTAATCTAGGTGTCATCGCAGCTCATAAACTAAACATGGTAGAAGCTATAGACCTGTTTACCCAGGCCCTGGCAGAAGACCCTCGACACTGTGAGTCCCATTTTAATCTTGCCAATGTTTATTTTGCAGCTGGCAATTTTTCATTAGCGATATTACATTATCAGATTGTCATCAGCGTGGCAGCATGGTTTACGGATGTCTATTTTAATTTAGGACTTGCTTATTTAGAGCAAGAAAAACTTAAAGAAGCAAATGAAGCATTTAAAATATATAAATCGCTTACTCCCGATAAAAACGTGGAACAATTAAATACGTTGTTATTATCCTTGTCAAGTCTTATCTAGTCTTTTTTCAAACAAGGAAATGAAAATCGTATCATGGAATATTCAGCAGGGTGGCGGCACACGTGCCGATAGTATTGTACAATCGTTATTAGCACATAAAGCTGACTTCATTATTTTATCAGAATTCAGGAACAATCCATCGGGTCAATTGATTCGTATCCGGTTGCTTATGGATGGCTTTATCTTCCAATCACCCAGTACAGAAGACAAAGAGACCAATGGGGTACTTATCGCGTCAAGGCAAAAATGTAATTTCGAATTATTTTCCACCGCAACAGATTTTCCTGAAGCAATTCTGAAATGTGTGCATTCGGATTTTGCAATCTATGGTGTATATCTTCCCCATAAGAAAAAGCATACCCGATTTGAAGCTATTCAAACTGAGCTTATAAACCATCCAACCATACATACAATCATTGCCGGAGATTTTAATTCCGGATTCAATAAAATAGATCAGGTTAGTGATAGTTTTTGGTATGAAGATCGTCTGCGAGGCCTTCAAAAATTGGGTATGCTAGATGCATACCGACATTTTTTTCCTGTTGAGAAGGAATATTCCTGGATTAGTCACCAAGGTAATGGATATCGATATGATCATACCTGGGTATCCGCAAAACTACTGCCCAATGTGTTGAAATGTAGCTATTCACATGTGGAGCGGGATACTAAGTTATCTGATCATTCTTTGATGATCCTGGAGTTGGCTTGAGCAAAAGATATAAAAAACCACACTAAACCAAAAAATTCCTAAATTGGGGATCATAATCAACCTCATTCGATGCCCACTCAAGATATAGAATTTATTCTTGCTCGACAATTGGCAGAGTATCTCTCCACTCCGATAGCACTAATAGATCATGATGGTAAAATGATTTATTACAATGAATCTGCAGAGTATATTCTAGGAAGGAAATATAATGAATCCGGAGAAATAGAATCCAGAGACTGGGAAGATCGTTTTTTTGAGCAAGAGGAACGTAATCAAAGTATCAAAATACTGGACCTGCCTTTTATTCGAGTATTGAGTATGAGACATATTTTACAAGGTGAATATTGGATGCGCAATTTTGAAGAGATCAATCAAAAAGTATTGATCGTCAGTGTTCCATTGGTCGGTCTTGCGCAACGAGAACTTGGGGCGATCATTTATATTAATCTCATTAAACGTTAATATCCAATGACGCTCAGATTTTGGGGTACCAGAGGATCTATTCCAACGTTTAACAATGATACCCAGAGCTTTGGTGGCAATACCTCTTGTGTGACCCTAGTCGATCAAGGGGTCATGATCATATTAGATGCCGGCTCCGGTATAAAAAATTTGGCAGATAGCAATTATATAAAGTTCTTCTCTGAATTTCATATTCTACTCACCCATATGCATTTTGACCATATACAAGGACTTGGTTTTTTTGGACCTTTTTTTAATCCAAAGATCAAAGTCAATATCTACGGACCTGCCGCTAATTCTGATCAATTAATTAAAAACTTGAGCAAATATTTGTCTCCTCCGCTTTTCCCGGTAAGAATAAAGGATTTTAATGCAGAAAATCATTTTCATGCACTACCAAAGCGTAATTTGAAAATTGGGCATTTTGAAATTGAGTCCGCCTTTATATGTCATCCTGGACCGACCTTAGGGTATCGTATCTTCAATGGAAAAAAAACTATTA
>JAYSTG010000495.1:0-3133 GCA_043719965.1 Saprospiraceae bacterium
ATCGATATCTATTTTGGCACATTTGCAAAGTCCTTTGCTTCGATTGGTGCTTTTATTGCGGGCCCACCAGATATTATGACTTTTCTACGGTACAATATGAGAGCCCAGGTCTTTGCTAAATCCTTGCCAATGCCCATTGTGATTGGTGCATTAAAACGACTAGAGCTTATGCGGAATCACCCTGAGTTGAAACAAAAACTCTGGAAAAATGTAAATTACTTACAAAAAGGTCTACGAGAAGCAGGGTTTGATATCGGCACTTGCAATAGCCCGGTGACCCCCGTGTTTTTAAAGGGTCATCCCATGGAAGCATCGCAAATGGTACATGACCTCAGAGAAAATCATCATATCTTCTGTACCATGGTGATCTATCCGATCATACCCAAAGGCGAAATCTTGCTTAGACTCATTCCTACTGCTGTACATACCCAAGAGGATATCGACCTGACTTTGACGGCATTAAAAGTGGTAAGTGGCAAATTGGCTCGAGGAGAATATAATATCGAAATAATCAATCCATTATTGCAACAAGTGCCTGCTGGAGCTTAAAAGCTACACCTTGTTTTTATTGCAATCTTGCTTTTAAATTAAAATCCTCCAATACAGTATCCAAGATCGGATCCTGCCCTTTTTGATATTTATCTTTTAAGTGGTAACCATAAAGACCACTTAGTGCATCCCAATACTTGGCCGTAAAGCCGCCCTTTACTTCTTTGATCAAATCAAAAAACGAGACATCTAGCTCCCGCTCGATCATTTTGATCATCACCTTACCCTGAGTTCTGGTCATGTTTTTAAACTTGTCCTTATAGTCGCTTTTGTATTCTTTATTGAGCTCCCTGATATATTTTCTTTTTTTTCCTTTTTTGAGATCTTCGGTTTCTAGTTGAATTTGCCGGTATACTTCAATAGCATCTTTGGCATATGGATAGACATCAGCAGCATATCGCTTATATCGGAGATAGAGTTTATAATCGTCATTGTTGTTTATAAGCCTAGGCGCAGAAATCTCAATATCCTCTAAATCTGCCAAAAAAGTCGTATCCCCATTCACCACCCATACTCTCACCACCTGGCCGTCTAAAGTGCTGTCTTCCAGAGCCGGATTCTTAGCTTGTGCCTTTAAAGGCAGGTCCGTCCAAAAAATAATTAAAAAAAAGATTACTAAAGTGTTATGCATTATGAAAAAGAATAATGTATATTTATATTATGATTTTAACATATATGTACTTTGCGATCAAAAATACCTATCAAAGCCTGTCAAGTCTTTGCACCAAAAGCTGTAATAAGGTCAACAAAATTGGGGTTATTTTATTACTTCTGCACAATATTGTTATCCATGCACAATACTCGGTCGAAAAACTGGGGCCAAAGATCAATTCAGACCAATATGACGAAATATCTCCCGTAGTAACTCGAGATGGGCGAACCTTGTATTTTACGAGAATCGGAGCGCCAGATTTCAATCGAACCCTGATACAAGATGAAAAAGATCTATCAAAGACGCTGCCTGAAAGCCAATATTCGGACAATCTGAAATCAATCTATAGCCAGATCGCCGAATCTAAGGTGCTTGATCCTGTCTCATCGTCTATCAATCAAGATATCTGGGTGGCTGATTCAAAATCAGCGCTTTTTGATCAGGTATTACATCCTGGTTTTCCGCTTAATAGTGCCTTACCCAATAGTGTGTGCTCATTATCGCCTCAAGACAATAGAATCGTAACGATCAATCATTTTGCCAAAGATGGAAGTATGTTTAAGGGTTTTTCATATATGGATCGCAAATCAGATGGATCCTTTTCATTTCCTGATCCTATCTATATCAATGACTTTCACTCAAACAATCCTGTAGTCAATATAAGTATGAGTAAAGATGGAGATGTCATCATCTTATCGCTAGATCGTCCCGGAGGCATAGGAGATGCTGACTTGTATGTTAGTTTTAAATTGAAACAGGACTTATGGAGTGAACCACTCAATATGGGCCCAATGATTAATAGCTCCTATCGGGATATCACACCATATCTATCTGAGGATAAATCGAAATTGTTTTTTGCAAGCAACAGACCTGGCGGACCAGGCGGAGTAGATATATATGTATCCAACAGAATAGACTACACATGGACGAATTGGTCCTCCCCTTCCCCGTTGGCAGCTCCGATCAATTCTGCTTCCGATGATAGTAATCCTGCATATGTCGAATCCAGTGAATGTATCTTTTTTATATCCCGTAGAGATGGTACGAGCGATATTTTTAAAGCGGACATCAAAATACCTTCTGAGTTAGAACGGCCCATTACCCTTAGAGGCACTATACGCCATAGTCTCACCAAAGAGCCCATAGGTGCAGACTTATACTATGGACCCAGTAAGCAGCCTTTATCCAATGTAGTGGCACATTCCGAACAAGGAGTATTTGAAATCAGTATTGATAAAAAAGATATTTATCGACTCGCCCCGAAAAAACCGGGCTTCATTGGTAAAAATCAAATCGTCGATGCCACTATATTGGCACAGGGTCAAGATTTGATTTATGAAATTGATTTTTTCATGTCCCCTATGATACCCGAGTTGAATATTGAACTCAATAATATTTATTTTGAAAGAGGCCTTCCAGTGGTAAAACAAGAGTCCTATGTGGAACTGGATAAGCTAGCTTCTGTATTAATAAAAAAAACATCGATCCATATAAGAATAGATGGTCATACCGATAGTGTAGGAAAATTTAATGAATTATTGGATCTATCTCTAGCCAGAGCAGAAGGGGTCAAAAAATATTTAGTCTCGGTCAAAGGCATAGATACCAAAAGAATCACCACCAAAGGGCATGGTGGTCGTTCGCCAATAGTGCCGAATTATACCGATGAAAGCCGAGCTAAAAATCGAAGAGTGGAAGTATATGTTACGAATCCGGATGGCTTTAAAAGTGTTCGATATCGTGATGTTCCCGACCCTCAGGTCAGAGTAGTAAAAGCTGAACTGCCATCAAATGAAATATTGGCGGCTTCCAATACAATAGGGATTTTAAAGCCAAGATTGGTGTCCAATCATACCAGAGCATATAAAAGCCTCGAAAAAACTGCGGGTACCACTCCTACTGCTTTGAGTACTGTGCACTTTGGTAATGTAA
>JAYSTG010000496.1:0-3126 GCA_043719965.1 Saprospiraceae bacterium
TATTTCGCCACGCGATCCTTCAACCAGTGCAATTGAAAAACTTTCAGGAATCGGACTTGCCAGAGATTTTTGATTACATGCTTTTGAAGGAACTTGACGAATATGTTTTCTTAAGTAATAAATTGATTGAACAATTTCGTCATGCCGGCTTTTGGTACGGGCATAAACATCGCCATGATGTTTAACAACCGTATCAGGGGTAAATAAATAATAAAGCCCGAAAGGATGTGATAAGCGAATATCCCGTACTACACCTGACGCCCTTGCTGTCAAGCCAACAGCACCAATTGAAGAAGCTATTTCAGTGGGAACAACCCCGGTTTTTTCTAACCGGCTCAATGCACTTGGTAAGGTGTGAAACTCTTTCCAGATTTCATCTGAATCACGCTCGTATTCATCGAACAGTTTTTCCAATTTTACAGCAAGATCTTTTGAGAAATGGTATGGGTTACCGCCTACCCTGATTAGGCCCTTGGCTAAACGATTCCCACACCATTCCTGAAAATAGTTTATAACAGGCGTTCGCAATCTTCCAAAAACAGAACTCCCAAGCTGGTAAGCGATGTCATTGCAAATAGCGCTTAGGTTGCCAGTATGGACTGCTATCCTTTCAAGTTCTAAAGCAACCGTTCTTGCGAATACAGTGTCGTCTGCTACTTTAAACCCGCACAAACTTTCCCACAAGTTTGCGAATGCTGTCGTATGGCCGGCAACGGTATCGCCTGAAATGGATTCTGCCAAAATGGTCCGCTGCAAAAGTTTATTCTTAGTTAAAAATAGGTTCTCCACCCCACGGTGCTGATATCCTAACTGAATTTCCAGGTGAAGGATTTGTTCTCCATTACAAATGAATCTGAAATGCCCGGGTTCGATAATTCCGGCATGTATAGGCCCAACACCGACTTGGTGCAACTCTTCACTTTTAATTTCAAAGAATGGATAACTTGAAATCGCCTCGTGCTGGTTTGCCCGATTATAGGGATACCGTATGGGTTTTAACCACGGGTGATCCTCGTAGTTCACACCATAATTTTCATGCAATTCACGCTCAAAGAAATGAAAACTTAGATGCTGAGCCGTGAACGATTTATAGCTCCTTGTTAATCGTGGATCAAGGTCCGAAGCAGAAATTAAAATCGTTCCGCTATTGTCATTTGCAATACAGCATATAAGTTTCAAAATACCTTCATGAGGGAATCCAAAATAATTGACACAATGATTACCTTCCTCCTTTATTAGTTTAATATTCAATGAAAGAAAATCATCATATTTCAACGAAGGAATCTCTCTTGTAGAAATCGTTTGATTATTTGCGATGGTCGTAGAATCTCTCATGTTATTACCGGGGCAAATTTTTTATTGCATCATTAATCAAATCAACCATTTGAATGGGTGGATTTAACCCAAGGTATATAACCAGGCCAAGGAGCATAAATTGGCTGATTGATTCTACTGCATTTACATTTTCTATATTACCCTCGTTAAAGCCAATGGGTTTGATAAAAAGCATTTTAAAAATGTTCCTGGCCTCCGCCCAAATTATTAATGTGAGCAGCAAAAGTATAATGGCCAGTAACCAATATTTTCCTGATTCAAAGATTGATTTGAAAATTAAAAATTCGGAAACAAACATTCCCGAAGGCGGCATTGCAGTTACTGTAAAGTAACCAAACATTAATGCAAGAGCACCATTAACATTATACGAAAAGTAATTACCGATATCGTATATGCTCTTACTTTTGAAAACCCGATAAATCTGGTCCGTCTGGAAAAACATTGCTGATTTTGCGAATGAATGCAAAATCAAGTGCAGAATTGCTGCGTAATACCCCACGCCACCTGAGGCCAATGCAACCATAACGAGGCCCATATGTTCAACGCCAGAATAAGCAAGCATCCTTTTAAAATTCATCACTCTGATAATATAAACTGCCGAGATAAATACGGAAAGCAAACCTGCAATAAGAACAATGTTGTTTGCCCAATTTAGAATTGTGGTGCGGCTCATGATTTCGTAAAAGCGAAATATGCCAATAAATCCAACATTCATTAAAACGCTTGCCAAAAGAGCTCCAGCTGGTGACGGTGCTTTATCCTTGGCATCAATCCCTGCAGTATACATTGGCACTAACCCAGCTTTTGCCGTGAATCCAGTGAAAATAAAGAGGAAGGCTAGCTTAAGCCAAAATACATCTAACAAATCCGCGTTAGCCAGAACCACCGCATAGGTAAGATCATTGAGTCCCTGTTTTTGGATAGCTATGCTCAAAAATAAAATTCCAATAAATACAAGTGTTATCGAGATCGAGCAGACAAATACGTATTTCCATGTTGCTTCTAAAGTCCTTGAGTTTCTTCCGTGATAAATAAGAGCCGATGCACTAAGCGTTGTTAATTCAACAAATACCCATGTTATTCCAACATGGTTAGAAAGGTAAGCAGCACTTAAAGATGCAATTAAGATTAACATTGCTGCATAGTAAATAGCCCTCTCACGCGGAGTGTTATTAGAGTGATTGAAATAAATGTAGCTGTGATAAAAGGCAGCTGTCATAACAATACTCAAAACCAATAAGAAGATTATACTTAGGGCATCTGCTGTAAAATAAATAAGATCAGTTTGATCGCGATGCCGATACTGGTAAACCGTCAACAGCCAATGCAAAATGATAAAATTCGCAACTATAAAATAGCAAATTGTTCTATTCCTGAAAAAGAAAAGTAAACCACTGAATATGGCTGTGAGAATAATGTATATTCCAATCATAATGTATAACCTAATCAGTCTTTCAGCTGCCTCAATTGGGCAACATCATGTTCTTTCAAAACATCGCCTATCCGATTTACAAAGATTCCTAACACTAAAACGCTTACGAAGATGTCCAGCATTATTCCGATGTTTACTATCATAGGCATCGCGTGACCAACGACAAGCGATAAAATAAACACACCGTTTTCAATCACAAGAAAACCCATAACGTGGGTAATGATCTTTCTTCGTGTAACAATGATGTAAAGTCCGGTAAATAGCGATGATAGGGAAACAATAAAAAACATCCTGTTCAAGTGCTGAGCTTCTATCGTATTGGACAGGAGGAAGGAACCAACAACGATAACTGTAACAAT
>JAYSTG010000497.1:0-8526 GCA_043719965.1 Saprospiraceae bacterium
GCATCCAGCACATCTGTTTTTTCTCTTACATCAGCAGGTAGTTGACTCATCTCTGCAATTCCGCCTGCATTATCTGCTATCGGCCCAAACGCATCTATAGCCAACTGCATAGCTGTAGTGGCCATCATACCAGCTGACGCTATAGCTACTCCATACAAGCCTGCAAACTGAAATGAACCCCAAATACCACCTGCTAAAACTAATATTGGAAAGAAAGTCGATTCCATCCCTACTGCAAGACCTCCGATCACATTGGTCGCATGACCAGTAGAAGATTGTTTGATAATGGATAATACAGGTGGCTTACCCATAGCTGTATAATATTCAGTGATATAGCTCATCAAGGCTCCGACAGCTAAACCTACAAGGATAGCGCCCATAACGCCCCATTTCGAAAAGGCTAGACCTCTAAGTTCCATGGATTCAGGGAGCATAAAATATACCAGACCGATGGAAGCTATTCCGGTCAATACCATGGACCCCCAATTACCCTTATTCAATGCACGTTGAACATTGTCAGTATTAATACCTGCTGCATCGCTTACTTTGACAAACCAAGTACCAACAATTGAAAATAATATTCCGACCCCAGCCATTACCATAGGCAATAGTACAGGAGCAAATCCACCGAATAAATCGTCATTGGATATCACTCTAGTTTGTTGACCTAACACTATGGTTGCTAATACAGTCGCAACATAGGATCCAAAAAGATCGGCCCCCATGCCGGCAACATCTCCTACATTATCTCCTACATTATCTGCTATAGTAGCCGGATTCCGTGGGTCATCTTCAGGTATACCAGCTTCAATTTTTCCTACCAAGTCTGCCCCAACATCTGCCGCCTTAGTATATATACCTCCGCCTACCCGAGCAAATAAAGCTATGGATTCTGCTCCTAAAGAAAAACCTGTCAATATTTCAATGACCCGTATCATTTCGTTCGAATCCACGTTCGCACTTGGCGCAAAAATTTGTTTTAGTAAAATGAACAATCCTCCAAGACCTAACACTGCTAACCCTGAGACTCCCAAACCCATCACTGCTCCACCGGTAAAAGATACATTTAGCGCTTTGCTCAAGCTAGTTCTTGCTGCGTGGGCAGTCCTAACGTTGGCTTTCGTAGCCACTTTCATTCCTATATACCCTGCGAAAGCACTCAGCACCGCACCCACAATGAACGACAAAGCTATAGACCAATGAGAGTGCGGATTGGTACTCGCCATAAATCCTAACAAAACTGCTACAATTACTACAAAATAGGCTAATATTTTCCACTCAGCTTTGAGAAATGCCATAGCGCCTTCTGCGATATGATTACTTATTTCCTGCATTTTAGGTGTGCCTGGATCTTGCTTAATTACCCAATTAAATTTTATGTAAGTATAAATTAATCCAATTATACCCATTAAAGGAACTGTAAATATTAAATATTCCATATATAATTTTATAATAGGCTGTTAGCTTTGTTTGTCCCTCAACGGTGAGGGCGCAAAGATAGAAAACCATTTCCAATGTCACAAACACAAAAAAAATAATTAAAAGAATGAATGAATGACCTGTATTTTAATCTATTAATTTAAAATATGGACTAAGGTGAGAAGATATTAATGTACACGCTGTATATTTATACGCTACTCCATAATATGAAGTTCCAATTTTTTATTATCTGTATCTTTTTCCTTTCGGCATGTATTTCCAGCGAACTAATAGGCCCAACCATTGAAAAGCACAAAGAGTTTGACGCTTATTGGAATCAAGGTAAGGCTGAAATCACCTCTTACAATCTTAATCAGGCACGATATGGTGAAATGCGGGATGGAGAGGCGGTGCTGATTTTTGTTACAGAAGAATTTTCAAAGAGCAAACAGGTCAAGCTAGATCATACTTTTATTCCGAATGATATGAAAGTACCTGTACTTAAAATGAATATGACTAAACGATTTCATACTGGAATATACCCTTATAACATGATGTTATCCAGTTTTGTCGCTACAGGAGGAGTTGCCCCGTGGCAAGCTCTTAAAGTGACTGCCAGTATTCAGGAATGGTGCGGGCATGTATTCTCTCAGTTAAACTTACGTAATGACCATTATCAATATCAATTGCATTCCTATTTCGAGTCAGATGGAGAAATAGATCGACCTGTGAATAGGTATATGACAGAGGATGCGGTATGGAATCTTATTCGAATCAATCCTGAAGCCCTGATTCAGTCTGACAGTATCATGATCATTCCCAATCTTTTATACACTCGACTTATGCATATTGACCTCAAACCCTATCTCGCCCGGACGAGTCATCTGCTTTTGGATAGTGGTAATCGAGTATATCACATCGAATATCCTGAGCTTAAAAGGTCATTATACATAGAATATGAAATTGTACCGCCCTATGCTATCACGAAGTGGAGTGAGGAGTATAAAGATGGCTTTGGAGAAAACGCAAAAGTATTGACCACCACGGCTACTAAAAAGAAGCAGCTAGTATTAGACTATTGGACAAAAAATAAAAATCTAGACGACAGTCTACGATTAGCGTTACAATGATGTCATTCTGATCCAACCAAGCGTTTACCTATTTTAACTCCAGATTTAATACCATATGGATATCATTCAAGCTATTATCATCGCCATCGTCGAAGGTATTACCGAGTTTCTTCCGATTTCTTCCACAGGGCATATGATCATCACGAGTTCGATCATGGGCATTCAATCCGATGATTTTACCAAGCTTTTCGAAGTATCCATTCAGTTTGGCGCCATACTCGCTGTGATGGTATTATATAGGAAAAAATTTTTAGACTTTAAAAATATTCACTTTTATTTCAAGCTTGCCATCGGGGTTCTCCCCGCCTTACTCCTAGGTTTTTTATTTTCAGATCAGATCGATGCTCTACTTGAAAGTCCTTTAACTGTCGCTATTACTTTATTGATAGGAGGTATATTTTTACTATTTATAGATAAACTATTTTTTCAACATACAATTGTAGAGGAAAACAACATTACCTACAAAAATTCCTTCATCATAGGTTTATGGCAGACCCTTGCTATGATTCCCGGCGTCAGCCGCAGTGCAGCTTCGATTATTGGAGGCATGCAACAAAAGCTTGATCGGGATCTTGCTGCTGAGTTTTCTTTTTTTCTTGCAGTACCGACGATGGCTGCAGCAACATTATATTCATTGTTTCTCAAAGATTGGATCGTATCTGGCGTCGAACAGAAAGGGTATACCATGATATTTCAATCTGGAAAAAACCTTTCAGCGTTTTTGATAGGAAATGTGGTAGCTTTTGTCGTGGCCATGTTAGCTATAAAATTTTTTATTGGTTATTTACAAAAGCATGGGTTTAAACTTTTTGGATATTATAGAATTGTAGTCGGTGTGATACTTTTGATCCTTCTATATCAGGGTTATTTGGGTTAGACCGATTCCTTGGATAAGGCTAATAAAAAACTTAGGACTTGATTCGAAAATTAAAAAACGGTAAGGATAGAATCTATTCCATCAATATAGACTCTACGACAGGTCATCGGAAAAACTTGGGTACCTTCAATACATTAGACGAAGCAAAAAATCATGAACGAGAGATACAATATTTTAACCCAAATAATCCATTTGAAATAAATGGATTATGCGAGGTATGAGGAGGTAAACCCCACATGGCGAGCATGCCTCGTCATTGAAAATGAATTATTTATGTAGATTTTTATGGAAGTAAATAATTCTTTTCAAAACTCGCGGTTAACCTCGTATAAAAAATTGATTTTCAATTCAATTTTTTCATCGGCTCCTACGAGTGACTGATGAAGCTATCAGCATCCCTGACGGAGTGCTGATGATTCTATCAGTATCCCGATATTTTTTAATCGTCGGGATCTGATAGGCTTTGCCGCTGGTCTGAGTCGTCAGACTCGATATTAATCATCGGGATCTGATACGACTTTAGGAGTCATCAGACCCTTCGGGCAAAAAATTCTATTGAATTTTTTGGGTTTAAACACCTTAAAAAGATGCCATCCGGGAAAAAGAAATCTTCCTAAATGTTGCCTCAATTTACGCTCCGGCAAAGATTGCACCATAATACTCCCGATTCATCCGGGCAATATTATCCACTGATATTTCCTTAGGACATTCTGCTTCACAGGCATAGGTGTTTGAGCATTGACCGAAGCCTTCCAGATCCATTTGAGCCACCATACTTTTCACTCTTGATTTTCGTTCAATTTGGCCCTGAGGTAATAATGCAAGATGAGATACCTTAGCTGCTGTAAACAACATGGCTGATGCGTTAGGGCACGCAGCAACACAAGCTCCGCATCCAATACAAGCAGCGGCATCGAAAGCAGTACTGGCATGATCTCTGTTGACAGGTATCGCATTGCCATCAGGGGCTTGTCCAGTACTTACAGATATATATCCTCCTGCTTGTATGATGCGATCAAACGAAGAACGATCAACTACTAAGTCCTTAATCACTGGAAAAGAATTTGCTCGAAATGGCTCTACGGTGATCGTATCTCCATCTTTGAAATGTCGCATATGCAACTGACAGGTAGTCGTCCCTTTCAATGGGCCATGGGGTTGCCCATTGATCACCATGCTACAAGCTCCACATATACCTTCTCGACAATCATGATCAAAAGCCACAGGGTCTTTTTTCTTATCCAGAAGGTCTTGATTCAATACATCCATCATTTCTAAAAATGACATATGCTCATTGGCCCCGATCGAATATTCTTCGAAATTACCCTTAGATTGAGTATTCGTTTGCCTCCAGATTTTAAGATTGAGTTTCATGTTTTATCAGATTCATATTGAGATTCAGAAAAAAGTGGGATTCTAGTTATTTATAACTCCTCGATTTCAATTCCACATTTTCAAACTTTAATGGTTCTTTAGTCAATTTCATATCACTATTATTCCAGGCCCAGGCTGCTACATAAGCATATTCTTCGTCTCGTCGCAAAGCCTCCCCTTCAGCATCTTGATACTCTTCTCGAAAATGACCCCCACAGCTTTCATTTCTATTTAACGCATCTACCACCATCATTTCACCCAGCTCTAGGAAGTCAGCTACTCGATTTGCTTTGTCAAGTTCCGGATTAAATTCATCGGCTTTACCGGGCACATATACTTGAGACCAGAAAGTCTCTCTCAGTTTTCTTATTTCCACTCTTGCTTGTTCCAGTCCCGCTTTCGTTCTAGCCATCCCACAATGATTCCACATAATTTTGCCAAGCTCACGGTGCAAGCTTTCTACCGATTGATCACCTTTGATTTGAAGTAAATGGTTGATTCGACCTTTTACACTTTGCTCTGCTTCGTCAAATTCTGATGATTTAGTATTGGTTTTCTGAGCCCTGATTTCTTTGGATAAATACGTACCAATGGTATATGGGATAATAAAATATCCATCAGCTAATCCTTGCATTAAAGCTGAGGCACCCAATCTATTGGCTCCATGATCACTGAAATTACATTCGCCCAAAGCAAACAGTCCTGGGATATTCGTCTCAAGGTTATAATCGACCCACAAACCACCCATAGTATAATGAATAGCCGGATAAATCATCATAGGGTTTTTGTAAGGATCTTCGCCAACGATTTTGTCATACATCTCAAAGAGATTGCCATATTTTTCCTGAATCACTGATTCGCCAAGGGATCGAATCGTTTTATCATCTGGATTATGAATCCCTTTTACATTAGCTTGAGATTTACCATAGCGTTCGACGGCCGCTGCAAAATCCAAGTACACGGCTAATCCTGTTGCATTTACCCCCCTGCCCTCATCACATACTTTTTTAGCAGCCCTAGACGCAACATCTCTAGGCACCAGATTACCGAATGATGGATACATCCTCTCTAAATAATAATCACGATCATTTTCAGCAATATCAACCGCTTTTTTGCGTCGCTCTCGGATTGCTTTGACATCATCCATATTTTTGGGCACCCATACCCTGCCATCATTTCGCAAAGACTCCGACATCAAGGTAAGTTTTGATTGATAGTCTCCACTCACCGGTATACAAGTAGGGTGGATTTGCGTATAACACGGATTAGCCATCAAGGCTCCTCGTTTGACCGCCTTCCAAGCTGCACTTACATTAGATCCCATTGCATTGGTCGATAAGTAGTACACATTACCATATCCTCCGGTGGCTAATACCACACAATGCCCACCAAATCGCTCCAGTGATCCAGTCACTAAGTTGCGAGCTATAATTCCCTTGGCCTGGCCTGCGATAGTCACTATATCCATCATCTCATGTCGATTGTACATCTTGACATTTCCTAGTGATATTTGTCGGGAAAGAGCGCTGTATGCACCGATTAATAATTGTTGGCCAGTCTGGCCACGAGCATAAAAAGTTCGAGATACTTGAACACCACCAAAAGACCGATTTTCCAACAATCCTCCATAATCTCTTGCAAAAGGTACTCCTTGAGCCACACATTGATCTATGATATTCACACTGACTTCTGACATACGATGCACATTGGCTTCGCGTGCTCGATAATCTCCACCTTTGACGGTATCATAAAACAAGCGGTGGATGCTATCACCATCATTGGCATAATTTTTAGCAGCATTAATTCCTCCTTGAGCTGCTATACTATGTGCTCTTCGTGGGCTATCATGGAATGTAAAGCACTTCACATTATATCCCAATTCTCCGAGACTTGCAGCGGCAGAGGCCCCTGCTAATCCAGTGCCCACTACGATCACCTCTAGTCTTCTTTTATTTTGTGGGGCTACTAGGTGGACGGATGATTTGTATTTTGTCCATTTATCTGCGATATCACCTGGTGGTATTTTGGAATTTAATTCCATCGTTTGGTATTATTAATTTGAGAAAAAATGAATGATCGGAATTGTAGCAAACCCTAGAGGTATAAGTATACAAAAAGCTAAGCCAACAAACTTAATGAGTGGGGTATACTTTGGATGATTGATTCCTAAGGTTTGGAAAGCGCTTTGAAATCCATGATGGAGGTGATAGGCCAAGACTACCATGCCGAATACATAGAACAATACAATCCACCATTGATCAAAGGCTTCTGAAACCCGTAAGTATAAATTGGGGATATTTTCATGTCCTGCATAGGTCACATTGACCAATTGATCATTGTGCATTTTCCACCAAAAATCTCCCATGTGAACAGATAGAAATATGAGGATCAAAGTACCTAACAATGCCATATTTCGAGCTCCAAATGAAGTTTTAGAATCATGTTTCCTGGAATAATTTGTTTTTCGTGCACCTCTATTTAGGAAAGTCAATATCAATCCTTGAATGGTATGAATAAGTATAAAGAGGTACAACGAATAACTTATTACTTTGATCAAAGGATTATGAGTCATAAAATATCCATAAATGTTAAATGCCTCTCCGGCATCTCCTTTGATCAACTGAAGATTGCCTATGAGATGAACCACTAAAAAGAGGCAAAGAAATAACCCTGTAAGACTCATGATGATTTTCTTACCCAGGGATGATTGAAAAAATCCTACGATCCAATTCATATATTGACTTTATCGAGATGTGGTAATTACAGAAGACCAAAAATACTAAAGCAGGACAGAAGGAATTAGTAGTTTGTATTGCTTGGGTTATTTAGAATTTGTCTAAACAAGTAGTTAGCATAGCCAAAAACTTTATAAATCTTCAGTACCTTTGCCTAAGATGAGTAAAAGTCTTTTCCAGGAATTCCTGGCAATGTTTCCTCCTGCAGAGCTCCCCGTTTCCCTTACGTTGGATAGTCACAGAACCTTTGAGCAAGTAAATGACTTGGTACCTCTAGACCTTACAGCAAGATTTATAGCTCTGGAAGATGAACTTCCGGAAGAAGAGTTCACTGAAATCCTGCCTTGTTTTAAACTTCCTCAAGGCAAAAGTGAATACATCAGTGTGGTGTACTGGAAAGCTGCTTTGATGCGCTATGATTTTATAGTAGCGACTTATACAAAGGCAGGAATACCCATCTCCAGACAGGTAATTGCTGGAACAGCTAGTGATGGAAAAATAATCTCACAAAAAGTAGCCACCATCCAACCCGATGGGTCTATCGATGTCATAGCCTCTTATCAGGATGCTGATCAATTTCATTTTGATCCAAGCAAAACTCAAGAACTTAGTTACGAATTAATGCCAAGTGGCTATATAGCCTTAATGAATGAAAACGAATAAACCCCAAAAAAGCTCGTCAACGAAATTGCAATTTGACGAACTTAAAATCGTGATAGCTGACTTTCTAAAACACAACTCCCAAAAGGCTTATTCAGCAAGACAATTGGTAAAAGCGGCCAAGGGAAATGATAAAATGGAAATTGAACGAGTCCTAGCCGTACTAGTTCAATCCAAACGGGTCACCGCTTTACGCAATCATTCCTATCAATATGTTGGAGGGGCTAAATCTGGAGCTAAACCAAAAGTAATTTCCTCTTCTGCTCAAAGTATCCAAGGAAGGTTGGAAGTCATCAGAAGTGGATCCGCTTATCTCATTTCGGATCAAAGC
>JAYSTG010000498.1:0-3124 GCA_043719965.1 Saprospiraceae bacterium
AGTGGGAAGGTTTCGCCACCTTTAAGGCTCCATTGTGTTTTATATTCATAGGTTTCCGGGCTTTCGTCTTGTGCTTTGGAATAGGTGACGATAGTTCGATTGCCGTTTACTTCCAAAAACTTACGATCAAAAGTGATATCTGATGTAAAATCATTGGCGCCTTCACCACTTCGTTTTTTTCGTAGACTGACCGTTACAAAATTAACTTCTTTACTCATCATCTCTTCGGCTTCGAGATCCAGGATGACATTAATATCTCTATATTGGAAAAAAGGATCATTCAAGTTGACTAAGCCTATACACTTTGGATTATCTTTAGCATGATCATACCAGGAGGCGAGGTTTTCTGTCATCTGGTGATCCCGTTTAATAGCCAATGCATAAGAAAGGTCAAATATTTGAACTTTATGTTGTTTGATTACTTCCCGTATTTCTCTTTTAAATTTATAGGAATCACCAGTACGGATATCCGGCATGGCTTCTTTTTCTTTGGGTCCTGCATCTCGGGGATTGGCAGCATCTTTTTCTGCATAAGAATTTAGAAAATGTTGAAAGAAGGCTTCTCTGATTTTTGTTACCCGTTCATCGGCTACATTTTCTTCAAAACGTAAAGTGACTACCTTTTGTTCTTCGAGTTTACGGTAAAAATCGCTCATTTGGTCATATGAAAAATGTTCTTCCGGGCTTGAACCAAACCATCCTACCAGAGCACCGATAGGTCCACCAAACATGGCTCCAGCTACAGTATTTAAAACTTTTTTTCCATAATCTTGTTCTTCACTTTTCGAAAAATTGGCAGAATCTTTTTGCATCATACTATCCAGTTTAGACCAGTCTTCTTTGACATATCCTTTGGCTGCGGGTACACGAACAGTATAGTTGAAAGATAGATTGATACTTAGGTCTGTGATTGATCGAGCTCTTTCTAGAGTTGCAGAAAATAATTGGGCCCCTTGTTTATCCAGCAAAGCAGCAAGAGCTATTTTACCTCCTGGCAAGGTCGCAGCTTTGCCAGAAAACACTAATGATTTTGTCATTTCTTTTGAACTGAGGATTCCTGATATAATTCTTACAGAGTTTTCTGCCTGTGCTTCCACATCCGCTGCACCTTTTAATACTGCATTATTATGTTTCGATTTCAGGACACCCGACAATTCTGTCTCCTGAGCTTTGGTCAGTCCATGTACCATCAGCATATGCAAAAGACCACCCTGTGTATTTCCGGAAGCTCCTTTTTCATCAGAGGTATACTTTAAAAATAAAAACTCAGGGGTATTGTCACTTTTTTTTGACAACCTCAAGTTGCAAGGCAAGTAATAATAATTATTTGTTTTGGTGTCGGATAAGGAAGAAGCTTGACCGAACAAGGTTATATTAGTGCCGTCCTTGAGGATTAAAGAAATTTTATTTTCACTATCCAGGATTTGTCCGTGGAGGTTAACTATAAAACAATGGAACAGGACAAATAAATTCTTCTTTAAATATTTTTTCATAATGAATCATATTAATTTATAACATTCTTTACAGTTTGCTAATTGTTTAAAAATTGTTTTGACTTCGAGTCTTAGTTTTTTGGTACTTATTCCAGACTGGGGTATGGCATAAATAAATGGCATTTCAATAAATACTTGTTTCCATTTATCGATAGTTTTAAATGATGATAACATAATCAAAGCATCCACACCTGAAAATTTAAATGCTGTAGCGGACTTACTGAGGGCATTAGCAGGAATAGATCTTCCTGAAGTTACATTTTTCAATAATAATTGTATCATAGTATCATTCGACCCTAATATATTATATTCCTGAAGAGCAGGCTGTACAGAGATAGCTCCCATTAATACAGCTGAACTATCAATTTTTGTAATTAATAAATGTTGTACTTCTTCTTCCTGTTCAGCAGTCAACCCCCAGGTCAAAATCCAATGCAGAATTCCTTGAGATTCACTATTGGGACCCTCAGTACTCCAAGCCATGAATAATAATTCCGGTTGAAGCTGTTGGTTGAAGGAAAGTCTGAGATTGACAGGTAAGTAATAATATTCTAATCTATGGCTTTCAGGATTTGACTTGGCGATTAATTCTACTTCAATGGGATCTTTGGTACCGATATTCAATTTAATACTATTGGATATTTTCTGGCAGTATAAATTTGTAAATCCGGTTACAAAAAGAACAAGTAATAGGGTATCTACAAGACCTGGAAAGTTTCCTCCCAAGTAATCTAGTACTAATCCTTCCAGGTTTCGTTTTGTCATTAGAAATGATTAACCATGTTTTTCAATATATCCTGACTACTTCGGCATTTCATCAATAAAAATCAAACCAAACTTATCTTTTCCTGTTTTACTCACACTGGTTCCATCCGTCTTTATCCAGGTCAATTCATAGTTCACTTCTTCCACATTATTGGGTAGGGTTACGGAAAAGAATTTTTCTGCCATATCATCTCCCTGTCGAAGGGTAATTCGTTGTTCTTTATTTTGGCCAAAAAAACCGTAAGTGAGTTTGATAGATACTGCTCTGACACCTGCTTCTTTTAGTGACTCAAGGCTGCCATCGAGGTTAATTGTTTTACGATAAAACGGCACATATAGATTGATCATAGAAGCTTCCGATTTTTTCATGCCTGTATCATAATTGACACCACCTTGAAACTGCCATATTTCTTTAAATTCATAATTTAACCAAGCTAATCGATTGGTGTCCGACTGATATCCATAGATCATTGACAATGGTTTGGTATATGATTTAAAGGTTTCTTTATTTATCAATACGTTTTCCAAAGTAGATTGGCCCCCCTGGTGATTTTTATTCATTATAACGGTTACGCTATTGAGCATAAGTTTGAACTCTTTCTCCAAATCTCCATCGACACCAACGAAAATTTCGCGCTGCTGAAAAGCAGGATCCCATAAGTTTACATCAATAAAATAAGATGGGTCGTCTTTGTATTGTTTGTATAAATTTCCTATATTAAAGGTTACATAATGGTGCCGGGTGACCTGGCTACGCCCTTTAAAATATAAATGACTTACCCCGGAGCTCTGCATGTCTTTCATTTGATATCCGACATTAAGACCAAAACCTGTGGTTTTTCTACTTCCTAAAGGGCCGTTGGGTC
>JAYSTG010000499.1:0-8515 GCA_043719965.1 Saprospiraceae bacterium
TTTGATGTAATAACTGATCCAGTTTGCCATAGAAAGCAGCGAGTTGATGTGGGTTTTCGCCATATCGTAATGATGCATGCAGAGGAGCAGACTCTTGAAAAGTATCCACTGTGGCTTCCTGATTGAAGTATTTGAAGATCTGGGTATCATACTGTGCTGAAACTTGAAATGCTCTGGCAGCTAAATATTTACGATCACTCAAATCAGAATGTCCAGCTTTATCTTTCAAAAGTTGAGTAAGAAAAGAGTAATCGGCTTGAGAAGGCACTATGAGTACATCCTTGAAATTTTTAGCAGCAGCTCGGATCAGTGAAATTCCGCCAACATCAATTTTTTCAATGATCTCATGTTCGTTTGAATTGGATGATACTGTTTTTTCAAAAGGATATAAATCAACGATCACCAGGTCAATTTCCGGAATAGCCTGTGCTTCCAGTTGTGCCAAATGTCCTTCATCTCTACGAGCTAAAATACCTCCAAAGATCTTGGGATGTAATGTCTTAACTCTGCCATCGAGAATAGAGGCGAATCCTGTGAGTTCCTCGACGCTGACTACTGCTATCCCCAGGCTTTGAATGAATTGGTGGGTACCCCCTGTTGAATACAGTATGACCCCTAAAGATGATAAGGTATGAAGGATTTCATCCAGTCCTTCTTTATGAAACACAGATACCAGCGCTGATCTAATACGGATATTGGACATGATTATTTAACTGTAAATGGATCAAACAAAATTAGGAAATATAGTAAGAGGAAATTGGATAAAAGGAAGTTAGTGGTGCGTTTATTTATCTCTTTGGAAATTTAAAATATGTCCCATATGATAACAGGTACGGCATCTGGGTTCGTATTTATCTTTCTCCCCCAGGACTACGGTATCGGTCTCATCGGATAATCTGTAAGAATGTGTTGCGAGGTTTCCGCAATGTGGACATATAGCATGCACTTTAGTGATATATTCTGCAATCGATAACAGATGAGGTACTGGCCCGAATGGTCGACCTAAATAATCCATATCCAATCCAGCAATGATCACTCGAATCCCCCTAAGCGCTAATTGTTGGCATATATCTGACAATTCCATATCGAAAAACTGTGCTTCATCGATGCCTATAACCTCAAATCCTGCACTGAATTTAATAATCTCCTTGGAGGAACGAATTGGGAAAGAATCTATAGCGTTTTGATCGTGAGAGACAACTTGCTTTTCATCGTATCGAACATCAGTGGACGGTTTGAAAATAATTACTTTTTGATGTGCTATCATAGCTCTACGCACACGGCGTATTAATTCTTCTGTTTTTCCAGAAAACATGGACCCGCAGATCACCTCTATCCAGCCACTACGCTGACCTTTAAAACTTGGCTCCAAAAACATGAATTGCAAAGGTAAGCCAGAATATCGGTCTTCCTGTAATACCCTATACGCCGGTTTTTTTAGAAATTACAATAGTCTAGCTTTTATTTCAGCCTGGTTTAAGCTTAAATCAATCTATGCGAATCGAAGAAGAGGCCAATTTTTCGTAATTTTGCCAACCACAATAATCCATATGGATTTGATCAAAGCTAAAACAATACTTAGCAGGCTGCAATCCATGCACCTCTCTCTTGAATCTAATGCCACTTTGAGTGCCTTAGAACGAGACCTTATACTCAACTACCTGAGGGAATTGTACGAAATCTATAGAGAAGCAGATGTACACATACTCCCAACGTTGAAATCGGTACCCGGAATACCAATAGCAAATCCAATAGACAAAGAGCCGATTCAAAAAACATTAGAGTTCAAATTTAATGCTACCGAAGAATCTTCTGTATCGGTACCAACTGCAGTGTTACCTCCAATTGCAGAGCCCATTGTAGTCGAATCCGCCGACCAAAAACATCACGCTGAAGCCGTGGTAACACCTATGCTTATAGAACATCAGACTAGTGTAATATTTTCAAGTCCGAGTGTGAGCAAAAATCCCAATTTACCTGCTTCTATTCTGGAGTTATTTGAAATAAGAAAAGGTGTAGAGCTATCTGATAAACTCAATGAATTACCACTAAGAGACATCAATAGGGGACTAGGCCTCAATGATCGATTAGAAATAGTAAACACATTATTTGGAGGACAAAAAATTTTATTCGAACAAATCATAACTGATCTCAATACCTTTAAATCATTTGATGAAGCACAGGAATTATTAGGATTAGGTCCGGCTTTGCAGTATAAATGGGATCATGAAGATCAACGGGACAAAGCCATAGAATTTATACGACTCATCAGGAGACGGTATTTATAAAATCAAACATGAAGAGAATAGGAGTATTTACATCAGGAGGTGATGCACCGGGTATGAATGCCTGTGTCCGTGCAGTGGTACGTACTGCATTGTATTATAAAATGGAAGTATTCGGCATTTATCGTGGATATTCTGGAATGATCCGTGGCGAAATCTTTAAAATGGAATCCAAAGATGTTAGTAATGTCTTACAATTAGGTGGTACTATCCTTCAAAGCGCACGGAGTGAAACATTTCGTACTCCTGCCGGCAGAAAAAAAGCTTATAACCAACTGAAGAAGATAGGCATCGAAGGACTGGTTGCTATAGGGGGAGACGGTACATTTAGTGGCGCTTCCATATTTGGAGAGGAATACCCTATCTCTATTGTAGGAGTACCTGGCACGATAGACAATGATTTGTATGGTTCAGATTTCACCTTGGGGTATGATACGGCTGTAAATACTGCTATGACTTGTATTGATAACATCAAAGACACAGCCAACTCTCACAATAGATTGTTTTTTGTAGAAGTGATGGGAAGGGACGCTGGGTTTATAGCATTGAGAAGTGGTATAGCTTCTGGGGCGGAGGCCGTATTGATTCCTGAAGCGAAAACAAATATGGATGACCTCATCAAAACCTTGGTCAGAAATTATAAACGCAAAAAATCTTCCAGTATCATCGTAGTCGCCGAAGGAGAAAAAACAGGAGGTGCATTCGAAATTGCAGAAATGGTAAAGAAAAGATTTGGCCACTATGATATGAGAGTCTCGGTATTAGGCCATCTCCAACGAGGAGGAAGGCCTACAGCATTTGACCGAGTGTTAGGGTCAAGATTGGGGATGGAAGCTGTAAAAGCACTTCGAGAAGGTAAAAAAGGTGTGATGGTAGGACAGATCCATCATCGGATAGAATATACCCCATTCGAAAAAGCTTGTAAACATAATCTTGCGATCAATCCAGTGATGTTGGATATGGTCAAGATCTTGTCGTAAATATCGTTTAGCGAGGCACAACTAACTTTTGTCGATATAGTTTCTTCTTTAATAGGTTTTACTTTTACTTTTGATAAATGAAATCAAATCGACTCATCTATAGTATTCGCAATACCTCCTTTTTATTGGGCGCTATGTGGGTGGGCTTTCTCTTGCAATCTTTACCTTTTTTCAAGACAGCCCAATGGGGTATCATACCAAGATATACTGAAAGCCTCAGAGGGATAGTGACGGCCCCATTCATGCATGGTGGATGGTCCCACATCATTTCAAATAGTGCACCAATGGTCGTGCTTTGTTTGATGTTGTTTTACTTTTATAGAAAGATTGCTTGGGCGAGTTATATTTTGATGCATGTATTATGTGGAGCTGCAGTATGGGGATTGGCCAGAGGCAGTTCGGTACATATTGGTGCCAGTGGAGTAATATATGGCCTTGTAGCATTTATATTTTGGAATGGAATATTCCGTAGAGACTTAAAATCAATCATCTTATTATTGATCGTCACCGTCCTATATAGCGGGATGCTCTATGGAGTCGTACCCAATCAACCTGGGATTTCGTGGGAAAGTCATTTATTTGGTGGTATCGTAGGTATCCTCGTGGCTTATATCATGAGACGCTACGACATCAAAGAGCATGATGATCTAGAATTGCAAACCTCCCAACCACTTTCAGAAGGTGAAAAAGAGTATTATTTCGAGAATGATGTATTTGAAAAAAGATTGAGCGAGCGGGATAATGAAGCCCGAAACAGGTAAGTACAAATCACACTTCCGCTGGACGCTGGGGTATTAAGATCCCTTTTTCAATTTCCTTCATAATGGATTATCTGAGCTGTCTTCGTTTTCAGCAAATGTGTGTACTTCAATTAAAGAGTATCTAAATTTTATGCTAGCAAATAATTCAAGATCTATAGGTGTACATCCAATGAATTTTGAGCTCCAAATAGCTAAGTCAATATCGGAATCCTTATGACTGGTTCCCTTTGACACAGATCCAAAAAGTATGGCTTTAGATACAGGGATGCCTTTTATCAATTCAAGGTCCTGGATAAACTCCTGTATTTGTTTTAAGGCAATTCTTGAAGTAAGCATATCATTAATTCATTTGATTCAATAATCTTTTTGTTTACTTATTCGTCAGTACATAATTTATAAAACTTATCCTTAAAATCTTGATACCTACCTTCAATATTCCAACCATTGATAATTGATAATCGTTCAATATAAATCGGCAACAAATCAAGATTAGTTTGATTGTATAATCCTTCCAAGTTATGGATCAAGGGGGTGTATTTTCAGTGTTGTCCTTTACAAAATGAGCTTTTAATAATATTTTAATAACCAAATGAACGAAAAATAGGGATTGCATGTTTTGATGAGTAGCCTGAAGAGCAAGGACAGTTTGCCAATCTCTTAAAGCCATTCGCTTCCAATATTCAATATACTCTTCTTTAGTCATGGTGAAGCAAAAATGCATTTAAGGCATGAGCTTTCAAACCTAGCATTTTAAAAACAAATTGAGTAATTGAAATATCAACCCAACCGATGAGCACTGACCAATTTACAATCATTATTTATTTCCTAATTCAACCATTTCTATCACAGTCCTCACACTGCCATATCTCTCCAGAAGGATTTCCGCTTCTTGATAAGAGATGTTTAATTTCTCAACGACCATTTTTGCTGCACGATCTTTTAGTTTAGTATTATTCATCTGCATATCGACCATTTTATTGTCCTTGACTCGGCCAAGCTTGATCATGACGGTGGTACTGATCATATTGAGTATAAGTTTTTGTGCTGTACCGGATTTCATCCTTGTACTTCCGGTCACGAATTCAGGGCCTACTACAGCAACGATGGGATGATCAGCTTCCATAGTAATAGGCGCTCCCGGATTACAAGTAATACATCCGGTCAATATCCCTTGTGTTCTACACATTCTCAATCCATTCACTACATAAGGTGTCGTGCCTGATGCGGCAATTCCTAACACCGAATCCAACGAATTGATACCATACGCTGACATATCTTTCCAAGCTTGATCAGGGTCATCTTCAGCATGTTCTACTGATTTTCTAATTGCGATATCACCACCCGCCATAATTCCAATCACTACATCGAATGGGACACCATAGGTAGGAGGGCATTCGGAAGCATCTAAAACCCCAAGCCGACCACTCGTACCTGCGCCAAAATAAAATAATCGACCTCCTGCTTTCATATTTGGCACGATCGCATCTACTAAAGATGTTATCTGCGGAATACATTGCTCCACGGCAGCGGCCACTTTTTTATCTTCTTGATTGATACTCTTTAATACCGTCAGGGTATCCATCTTTTCAAGATCGTGATACAGTGAGGATTGCTCTGTGATACGATTAATCATTTTAATTTTATTTTTTATTATACCCTAAAAGATGGGCGTCAATATTGGCTTTATATGAAATAGCATATAATCCAATAAAGGTCAAGAGGCCATTCAATATCAATAATTCAAAACTGAATTTATATCCCCAAAATAATTGAACGGAATATTTATTCAATAGGAAGGTAATCATGGGAGAAAGAACACATACGATAGGAACGATATGATCCTTGACTTGTCTTTTTACAAAAAAGCCAAAAGCATATAATCCCAAAAGAGGACCATAAGTATATCCTGCCACAGTAAGTACAGTGTCGATCACACTACGATCATTCATCAACCAAAGAATCAACACTAAAACAAATAACAACATGCTAAAGCCAAAATGAACCCATGTGCGGGTTTTTATCATTTTTTCAGGCGGAACCTTGCCTCGTTCAAAACCTAAAAAATCTACACAAAAAGCAGTGGTCAGAGCAGCTAGCGCTGAATCGGCGCTAGCATAGTTAGCAGCTATCAATCCAAGAATAAAAAAGATACCAATCAAACCACCAAAATGTTGAATGGCTAAGGTCGGGAAAAGAAGATCGGGCTGTGGCTTCAATACTCCTGCTACTTCCTGGGTGGGAATCGCAATGCCATTATTACTCGCATATATAAACAAAAGAGCTCCTAAGATTAAAAATAAGGCATTAGCCAATACCAGAATGCCTGTAAACCAAAACATGTTTTTTTGAGCGTCCTTCAGATTTCGGCAGGAAAGATTTTTTTGCATTAGATCCTGATCAAGGCCAGTCATTACAATAGTGATAAACATTCCGCCCAGAAACTGTTTGATAAAATGTTTATGGTCAGACCATCCACTATCAAAGAAAAAGGTTTTGGAATACTCCGAGTTCTTTACCTGGCTCATCAACTCCATCGATGTCCATCCCATTTGTTTACTAATAAGATAGATTGAGATCACCAAAGAGGATAACAAGAAAAAAGTCTGAAACACATCAGTATATACTATGGTCTTTATACCACCTTTAAATGTATAAACCCATATTAAAAAAATAGTAATCAGCGTGGTAAGCCAAAACGGTAAGCCCATAGGACCAAATACAAATTGAAATAAGACTAAAGCCACTAAGTAAAGTCTACAAGCAGATCCTATCGATCTGGATAATAGAAAAAAAGCAGAGCCCGTTTTATAGGATTTCCAGCCAAATCGTTTTTCAAGGTAACCGTATATGGAGGTCAGATTAAGTCTATAATACATAGGCATCAGCAGCAATGCAATGACCATATAACCAAAAATATATCCAATCACCACCTGGAAATAGGAGAATTTATTGGCTTGAACGAAACCTGGGACTGAAATGAAAGTAACCCCGCTAATCGATGCCCCTATCATACCGATGGCCACCAAATACCAGGGCGCATTTCGACCAGCAAGAAAAAAATTCTCATTAGAGTTATCACCTCTACTTGTCCAAATGGCAATCCCGATGAGCATCAAAAAATAAGTGCTTATCAAAGCTAGAATCCAATGAGGCGCTAAGGCTTGAGCCGATTCAATCATATAAATAAATTAAATAATGGGACTAAGGTAATATGATTTAGCATAGCTACGAAAACCTCTAGCACAAAGAAATAAAATGCCGTACCATTTGGCTCTACCCATCACGAAATCCTGGATTGGAATCAGAACTCACAAAGGTGACTGTTTTCTTTAAGCCACTTTTCATGCTCTTCATACGCTGGCATGGCCTTGCTTACTACAGCCCAAAACCTATGACTATGATTGTGCTCGATAAGATGGGAAAGTTCATGGATGATCACATAGTCGATCACGGCTTGAGGCGCAAATAATAATCTTGCCGATAAATTGATATTGCCCTGGGTACTACAGGACCCCCAATTGGTCTGGCTCAGTTTGAGTTTAATGTCGTTAATTTTTTGATTGAAATGTAAGTCGTTCAGCTCCTTCACTCGCTCAGCAATCTTTGGATAGAAGTCGTTGGCAACAGCTCTACTAATTAGATATCGTACAATTTCAGGTTTTTGTTCATCCGACAATTCAGAGGCAAGATGAATTTCTAATAACTGCCCTTTTACAATGGCTTTATTGGTTTTTCGATCTTGGTATTGAATGTAGAGTACATATTTTCTATCACCAAATACAAGCAGTTGACCATCGGTATATTGTTTTGAAACGAAACTGGTGATAAGGCCTGGTTTGACCTTCAATTGATCGACTGCCCATTTTTTGCTTCGTTCAATATGGTTGATCTTGTTATCTGCTGTCATCAGCCAAGGCAAGCGTAATATAATCGCCTTACTCGCAAAGGCTACTCTGACGCTCCTACGCAATTCATGTATGATCACGAATGGAATTCTCCTTCCCGTGTATTCTATAAATGTTTCTTCTTTTTTTGAAAACATTTTAAGGATTAAGATTGATATAAAGTTGCTGATCTTACACTACAAGGTATAACGACACACTCACAAGTAAACCACTTGAATGTATCAGATCAACCCTTTCTTCGAGCAAATTCTTTCATAGTATCGACCAATACCTGTACACTTTCGATAGGCATTGCATTGTAAATAGAAGCGCGGAATCCGCCCACAGATCGATGCCCTTTGAGATGGATACATCCTGCTTTTTTAGCATCTCCCGCAAACTCATTTTCCAATTCTTCATTGTCACATACAAAACATACATTCATCCATGATCGATCTTCGATCGCAACTGTGCCTTTGAAATAAGGGTTACGGTCAATCTCGTTATATAATAGCATGCCTTTAGCATGATTGATCTTCTCCATAGCTTGGAGTCCGCCTAATTTTTTAATCCACCTTAAGGAAAGCATGCTCACATAAATAGAG
>JAYSTG010000500.1:0-3121 GCA_043719965.1 Saprospiraceae bacterium
GAAAATTTAACTGGTTGATCCGGCTGATAATTTTGTTGTCTACCGAATCCAATACCGTTTATCACAGTGGTGTAACTTAGTAAAATGACACCAGCAACAATTAAAGTAGTCATCATACCTTTACTTGATAAGGATTCCAATAGTGTTTTTTCGATATGAGGTACTTCACCTTCATTTCTAGTAGTGACTGTGGTCAATCCACCAATAAGCGATCTGAGCACTAAAACTAGAATAACTAAGCTAATTAATATAGCATACCATATCCAATTTAATCCTGTAGGTTTCGTATCCATAGTAGATGCAACTGAAGCAATAGCATCTGTATTTACTTTTGGAGTTGCTGCAGCGATCATGTATGCTTCTAAGGATTCTATCTGTCCATCTGTAAGATTTGGAAAAGCCGTCATTACTGTCGGACCATATTCCTTCCACAATGTGACAGCCCTTGGATGGCCTTGGGAAATTAATGCTTGAGAATTTCTAAGCCAGGTTTGTAAATCGCTTTTAGGAAATTCTGCCCAGCGATCCTGATATCCTGCTAAGGCAGGACCAGTAGCTTTGGTTTTCATGTCCCGAGCATGACAAGCTGCACAATTATTTGCAAACAATGTTTTGCCCTCACTAAGGTTACCCTGAGCAGACACATTTAATGAAAGACTTAGCAGCCAAAGTAGTATCAAATTGCTAAATCTGAATAATTTATATATCATGAAAACTTATATTAAAATATTAAGCTTATATGTTTGATATAGCGCGGCAAAAATAGAAAAGCTGCACCTTAAAAACGAGATATCATCTGTTCTTTTTCCTATTTAGACAATGTCTAAATAGGGTCTCCAATGTTTAGTCAATTATTGATTTAAAAAAGGGACTTAAGGTTAAATGGGAGTGTGGCAAATTTCCCTACATTACGCTTTAAATAAGTTAATTCTAGCCATCAAAATGGGAAATCTGCAACACACTCGGTTAAATAATATATATTGTATTAGTTTAATTTAATATGTATATTGTATTTATTATCAATCACTTATTTGATCAAACTGCAACAGAAGCCTTAATCGCTGGGTGTGGGTGATAATCGATAATCTCAAAATCTTCAAATTGGAATGCAAAAATATCTTTTACTTGATCATTCATCTTTAATATAGGTAAACTTTGCGGTTTCCTGGAAAGTTGCTCATGGGCTTGATCAAAATGATTGGAATAGAGATGAACATCACCAAAGGAATGGATAAAATCTCCTACTTTTAAATTACACACTTGAGCAATCATATGTGTCAATAATGCATAAGAAGCAATATTAAATGGAACTCCGAGAAATACATCTGCAGATCGCTGATATAACTGACAGGATAATTTGCCGTCTGCCACATAAAACTGGAATAGACAGTGACATGGGCACAAAGCCATTTTATCCAACTCTGATACATTCCAGGCACTCACTATAATCCGTCTTGAATCTGGATTATTTTGGATGGTGGAAACTGCTTGTTTGATTTGATCAATGGATTCACCTTGAGGAGTAGGCCAACTTCGCCATTGCTTGCCATACACCGGACCCAGATCACCATGTGCATCAGCCCATTCGTCCCAAATACGCACACCATGCTGTTGAAGGTATTTGATATTAGTATCTCCTTTCAAAAACCACAACAACTCATAAATTATTGATTTAAGATGAAGCTTTTTGGTCGTGACGAGTGGAAATCCTTTTGCCAGGTCAAATCTCATTTGATATCCGAATAGACTACGTGTCCCAGTTCCAGTTCGATCGCTCTTCATAGTGCCTTCTTGGATGATTTTGTGTACTAAATCGAGATAAGCTTGCATGAGACAAAATTATAAAATTTATATTTTACATATTAATCTAATCTATAATTGGTCTGAGGATTCTCAGTTATAAGGAGTTTTTGAGCTTGCTAAGCATAAATTTAGAATATTACTTGTAACTTTTCGCCCACATTTTATCATCGTAACAAACCATGTCCATTCACAAAGAAGTCAAACGAGTGACCACACAAGTCTTATTGGAAATGAAAACCAATAAAGAAAAAATAGCCATGCTTACCGCATATGACTATTCGATGGCAAAGATCCTAGATGCAGCAGGAATGGACATATTGCTAGTAGGTGATTCAGCATCTAATGTGATGGCAGGCCATGAGACTACCCTTCCGATCACACTAGACCAAATGATATATCACGCAGCTTCCGTGATTAGAGGAGTAAAAAGGTCATTTGTTGTGGTAGACTTGCCTTTCGGATCCTATCAAGGAAATTCCCGCCTTGCTTTAGAAAGCTCGATACGCATCATGAAAGAAGCTGGAGCGCATGGTGTCAAGCTAGAAGGTGGTCAAGAAATAGAGGATAGTATAAAAAGAATATTGACAGCTGGCATACCAGTCATGGGTCACCTTGGACTTACACCTCAATCCATCTATAAATTTGGCTCCTACAGTGTGCGGGCCAAGGAAGAGGTTGAAGCAAACAAATTAAAAGAAGATGCTAAACTCCTAGAATCCATAGGTTGTTTTGGAATCGTGTTAGAAAAAATACCGTCGGCATTGGCTAAGGATGTATCAGAAAGTCTTACTATTCCTACTATTGGTATCGGTGCGGGATATCATACGGATGGGCAAGTTTTGGTTTCCCATGATATGTTAGGTATCAATAAAGGATTCTCACCTCGATTTCTGCGGCGCTATGCCAATCTATATGAAACTATCCTTACCGCAACCCGACAATATATTACGGATGTAAAGGCAACTGCTTTTCCTAACGATCAAGAGCAATATTAATCATGAAAAAGAAAATATTGATCTTTATTGCCCTAATCCTAATCGGAGCCACAGTCATAGGTTATTATTATTACGACCAATTATTTTCTGCTGTCTTGAATCAAAAATTAACTAAGATTGAATTAAAAATCAAAACTGGGTCAACATTCAATGATGTCGTGTATCAATTAAAACAAAATGGTCAACTCACTCGTGAAAACGGGTTTAGATGGTTGGCCACCAAAATGGGATATACCGACAAAACAGTAAAACCTGGACGATATATTTTATCCCCTGGCATGAATAATGTATCCTTGGTAAGGCTTTTAAGAAGTGGAGATCAA
>JAYSTG010000006.1:0-6171 GCA_043719965.1 Saprospiraceae bacterium
TTTGAGGCACAGTCCTTCCCTAGATCCTGGATATAATCCAACTTACAGCCTTTCTATAATTTCTTTTTAATAACTACCCACTAAATGTGGCAAAGAACCAATCTATTGCTTGTAAGTGTCCAACACAAACCTCCATTTGTGGTGAGATACAAATTAGCATCCAAGGAGTCCGAAGGGTCTGACGGTAAAGAAGAAATAGCTACACCATTCAACGAATCTTTAAATGCTATAGCCTCAAAACCACGATTTTCTTTCAACCTTAGATCTATCGTTTCCCAAGAAAGCCCTAAATTTTTTGAACGTAATAACATGCCTGAAGCATCTGCAATCCAAACTTGATTATTCAGAGTATAGAAATTCTGAGTACCTCCAAGATAAGTTGAATAAGAAAGTTGGCTTGGAATATTAATTTTTGTCCAGGTCGTTCCTGCATCTGTTGTCCTATACAATTTTAAAGTATCTGTTACATAATCTCCATCTTTTATTGTACTTCTTCTTCCAAACGCTAGACCTATATTTTGGTTTAAGAACATAACATCTTCAAAGAAAACCTTCTCCTGTGGTATAAAAATTTCTTTCCAAGTCTTGCCTCCATCTTCCGTCTTCAAAATGGAAGGGTTTTGTTCGCCATTGATAAAATCATCTTCTTATTGTGTGATAAAAGCTGTTGTTTTATTCACTGCCCAAAGGGATGAAGCATAGTATCCATTTTTTAGGTTAAGGGATTGCTTTTTAAATGTGCGGCCTCCATCGACCGATATTGCAAAATCTCAATCATCGTTATCATTACTTACCAAGGACCAGATCGCTGTAGTATCTCAAGCAGATAACTGGAAGAAATATTCATTCGGACCAGATGCATCGAAGGTGGTGCCAAACGATGACCATTGCGCCATAGAAATTTGCAAAAAGAAAATAACGATTAGAGTAGTGGGTATTGTTTTCATAATGATGGATGATTTAAGGATTAATGTTGTAAAAGTAAAAAAAAATAGAATCCCAAAATTAAGTGCCGAAGGCGGGACTCGAACCCGCACATCCTTACGGACACACGCCTCTGAAACGTGCGTGTCTACCAATTTCACCACTCCGGCTGGAAGGTTTAAACGAAAAAGCCACCTAGACTGGAAGTGTCAAAGAAATCTGTAATTACAATTTACTTTGAGTCTTTGTGCCTTTGTGGCCCTTCTTCGAAGCGAGTATCGAAGAGGGGAATCGAATGCTGACGATTCTATCAGCATGAAACATGCTGACGATTCTATCAGCATGAAACATGCTGACGCTTCTGTCAGCATGATGATGCCCATTGTGCCGTCATCACCCCTACATCATTGCTTACACTGTACCGAAGAGGGGAATCGAACCCCTACATCATTGCTGACACTGGATTTTGAGTCCAGCGCGTCTACCAATTCCGCCACTTCGGCTTTATAATCTTTATGGATCTTATTCCGTCGCAAATTTATTTAAATTCTCACGGATACGCAAGATATAACGCTTCTTATAATGATAATCTTTTATTCGGGTAAGTTCTGACTCTGTTAATTGATCGTGATCATAGGATTCAAGTACAGGCTTCATGGATAGATAAAGATTAGATTCGATACGGTTTAGCTCCACGAAAGCCTCGGCAGGATCATCTGTAACCAAATCATTCAAATCCAACATTTCCATCAAAAAATCCTGCTCCAAGGAGTAAACCTCTTCATCTTTAATCACATCCTTCAATTCCAGTAAATATTTGAGCCGAGAGTCTGGGTTGGCAAGTATTTTATAAGCTTTGTTATTAAAAGCGCTTTTTTCATCTGCTTCTACTTGGGTAGCTCCTACACTCAATGCAAAATGATCTGGGTGATAAAGTCGGCTGAACTCCAGAAATTTCTTTTTTAAAAACGAGTCATCTAAATTGAAACCAGGCTTCAGGCCATAAAATTCAAAGTAGGTCATTTTTTGAATATTCTGAATATATCGAGCCCGTTAGCATAAATCATCAATGCAATCAAAAATATAAATCCAACCATCGTGGCTTTCTCTACGAATTTATCACTGAGTTTTTTGCCGGTAACCATTTCAAATAAAAGGAAAATTACATGACCTCCATCTAACCCTGGTATCGGAAGTAAATTCATGAAACCTAAGACCAAAGAAAGAATAGCTGTGATACGAATAAAATCTTCCCAGTCCCAAGTTTTAGGGAAAAGACTCGTAATGCTGGCAAACCCTCCTAAACTATCAGAGGCTTTGATTTCGTTTTTGAACATCCGGCCAAAGGCTTTGATCTGATCGCTCAAGAAACCTATGCCTTTTTTTATGCCCGCTGGAAAGGACTCTATAAAACCATATTTTTTGCGTTCAATTTTTAAATCGGATTCCAAATAAGCACCCATCGTCTTGTCTTTGCTCAGCGCAAATACAAAATCAATTTCTTCAAGATTCCTATTCACCTTGACCTTAATGCTGTCCCCTTTTTTTTCTGACAAAGCTTTAGTGACTTCATGCGCGTATGGTGTAGAAAGATCGTTGATACCTATAATTTGATCACCTACTTTCACGCCAGCTATTTGAGCAGGAGAGATTTCTGGAAATTTAGCCACTTTATAGGCAACCCGCGGGCCGATAAGCGTTGCATTTTTATATTTGTGACCAGAAAGTTCCTGAGTAAATCGTTCAGCGACTTCAATATTAATCGTTTGACCTCCTCTTTGTACCGTCAATGTCTTAATGCCGTTGATTACAATTTCTCTTCGGATCACTCTGTTGTCAAAATTCACAAAATCCTTATCGCCTACCTTGACGATATGATCTCCATCTTGCAGTCCCATTGCTTTCGCCAAAGAATCTGTATATATACCATTTGTAATAGAAGTATTGGGTATATATTCTTCGCCCCAGTTGAACAGTACAAAGGCAAATAGAGCGAAACCAGCAATAAAATTGACGGTGACTCCACCTAGCATGATGATGAGTCGTTGCCATGCTGGTTTGGATCGAAATTCATAGGGCTTAGGTTCTTCTTTCAATGTTTCGGTATCAAAACTCTCATCGACCATCCCTGATATTTTGACATAGCCACCCAGCGGTAACCAACCTATACCATATTCTGTATCACCTTTTTTGGTTTTGAATAATGAAAACCAGGGGTCAAAGAATAAATAAAACTTCTCTACTCGGGTCTTAAACCATTTGGCAGGGAAAAAATGTCCACATTCATGAATTATCACTAAAAAGGAAAGGCTCAGCAAAAGCTGAAGGATCATCATAGGAATTCCACTCATTCTATAAGATTAGGATTTAAAAGACCGCAAAAGTACGACCAATTAGGGGAGTTAACAAACTTGGATTATCCATAGTTCTTGCACGCAATTACCCACCAATATGAACCTGAATGCTGTGGCATTCCAGTATTTAATTATTTTTAAGCCGTGCATTATTTTTATACTGATCAGGCTCTGGCTGATGTTATACTCATAGAAGGTGAAGACGGGCGACATGCCTTTGTCCTGAGAATCAAAATCGGGGAAGAGGTAGGTATATTGAATGGTAAAGGCCGGGTGATTACCGGAATCGCTGAAAACATCACAAAACAAAGCTTTTTGATCAGGGTAATCGATTATAAAATAATACCTCGGCCCATACTAAATGTCCACCTTGCTATATCACCTACTAAACAAATAGATCGCTTCGAATGGTTGCTGGAAAAAGCAACAGAATTCGGAGTACAAATGATCACGCCCCTAATATGTGAACATACAGATCGAATCGTCTATAAGTATGACCGCTGGCATAAAATCATTGTATCGGCACTCAAACAATCTGGCCGTCCCTATCTTCCTGTGTTAAATCAAGCTGCGAGTTGGGGCTCATTTGTCAATCAACCAACTAGCCAATTACCATACCTGGCTCATATCACTGGGGAGTCCTTTCGAAACATAGAAATAATAGAAGGTGATACAGTGACCATATGTATAGGTCCCGAAGGGGATTTTTCACCCACAGAATTGAACGAAGCTAAGATGTTGAAGTTGCCATTCCTATCATTCGGTCCATATCGGCTGAGAACTGAAACTGCAGGATTATTAGCAGCAGCCTATTTCTCACATTAATCACGAATTCCAATATCTTTGCGATTATGAAATCAGACTATCTCCAGACCCTCCGAAAACTATGTTTTGTAGGGCTGGTATTTGCTTATTCGACCTTATATTCCATTGCTTTAACGGCTTATCCGCCGACTATTAAACTGGCGCTTTTAAAATACAATGGAGGGGGGGATTGGTATGCAAATCCTACTGCTTTACCTAATCTGGCTAATTTTTGTAATAAACAATTGGGGACTAATCTGGATGATGATTATGCTACCGTGGAAGCTGGCAGCGCTGAGATTTTTAATTTCCCTTTTGTACATATGACAGGGCACGGCAATGTGGTTTTTAATGATGCTGAAGCTGAGAACATGAGAACTTATCTCTTAGCAGGAGGGTTTTTGCATATCGATGATAACTATGGTATGGACCCATATATCAGACCTGCCATGAAAAAAGTGTTCCCCGAGTTAAGTTTTATTGAACTTCCCTTCGAGCATGAAGTATACCATCAAAAATTTAATTTTAATACGGGACTCCCAAAGATCCATGAGCATGATAAAAAACCTTCACAGGGATTTGGGCTTATCTGGGAAGGTCGATTGATTTGCTTTTATTCGTATGAATGCGACCTGGGCGATGGTTGGGAAGATCAGGATGTACACAAAGACACCGACGAAGCACGGGCCAAAGCACTACAAATGGGTGCCAACCTGATTCAATATGTTTTTAATGAAGCGAAATAACTAATACACTCTCTAATAACCTATTCTTGATTGAACAATAATTTTAATCAAAATTATTTAAATGTTTCTTTTCGATTTATACCCGCCAGACCGAAGTCGTCGGACTGGCTTCGTTGATTTTCAGTTACAGATCCCGAATTATCAGGGACGGCTATGCCGCTCAATATTGTTTGCTATACAATAGGTAGAGCTCGTGCATATCGCCTTGTCTAAATCGAAAATAAACTATTTTCAATTCAAAACTAGGTTATTAGAGAGTGTCTTAAGATTATTCCCAATGAAAAATATTATTGTTTTTCCTCATATATTTTTGAACATTGAGCCAAAAAGCTATAAAAAAATAAATAATGATAGGGGAACCTAACGTAAAAAAAGACAAGTAAATAAAATAAAGTCTGATTTTGGAGCGGGCAATACCCAGTTGATCTCCAAGATACGTGCAGACTCCAAAAACTGAGCGTTCAATAAAAGATTTAAACATTAGTACGGGTATAAACTCTAAATTTGTGGCATTAAGATACTTTAAAAATGGCGAAAGAACAAGAAATCAAACAAGAAATCAATATTGAGCTAAGCGAAGAGATTGCAGAAGGCATCTATTCTAACCTGGCTATCATATCACATTCTAACAGTGAATTTGTGATAGATTTTATCCGACTTATGCCTAATCTTCCAAAGGCTAAAGTCAAAGCAAGGATCGTACTCACTCCGCAACATGCTAAACGATTGATGTTTGCATTAGGGGACAACATCAAAAAATACGAAAATCAATTTGGGGAAGTACAAGATGAAAATGATTTTCAGACCTTACCTCCTATGAACTTTAATACACCCACAGCTAAAGCATAGCATTCTGATGGAATCTGAAGTCAGGGAAAAGATACCCTTCAATACTCAAAATCATAGTTTACCGAATTGGCGTGAAGTTTTAGAACATGAAACCTCTCTGGATCCTGAAGATTGGGAAGAGATCGTGTCCTTGGGTCAGACTATGGTAACAGATATGGTGGACTATCTCCATCATATCGACGAAGAGCCTATTTGGCGTAAGCCCCCGGATGAACTTAAACTATTTTTGAAAGGCCGATTAGCTGAGGAAGGTAGTGACTTAAAAAAAATCTATTCAGATTTTAAGCACTATATTTTACCCTATCCTGCAGGAAATATCCACCCCAGATTCTGGTCTTGGGTACAAGGTACAGGAACTATCACGGCAGCATTAGCAGATATGCTAGCATCTACTTTAAACTCCAACCTCGCAATCGGTGATCATGCGGCTATGTATGTCGAGCAACAGGTGATTGATTGGTGCAAAGACCTGATGGGTTTTCCGCATGAAGGGT
>JAYSTG010000051.1:0-5725 GCA_043719965.1 Saprospiraceae bacterium
AGTGGAATATTATTGAGTGGTGGATCCATGGCAAATATCACAGGCTTGACGATTGCGCGTAATGCCATAGATCCTTCTATTCGTAATGAAGGCATTCAATCCTGGCCCAAAAAATTAATATTCTATGCTTCTATTGAGACTCATAGTTGCCAACAAAAAGCTGCAGAAATCATTGGTATCGGAGCTCAGGGTCTTCGAAAAGTACCCGTCAATACCCAATACGAAATGGATACCGAAGCATTACGAAAAATGATAGAATCCGATGTAAAAGCAGGATTTCAACCTTTTGCGGTAGTGGCAAATGTCGGTACAGTCAATACCGGTGCGATAGATCCACTGGCTGAGATTGAGCGGATTTGTAAAGAATATCGATTGTGGTTTCATATAGATGGCGCTTTCGGAGCACTGGCTAAATTATTGTCGGAATACCATGATTTATTGGATCCCATGTCTCGAGCAGATAGTATCGCATTTGATTTACATAAATGGATGTATCTACCCTATGAAGTGGGATGTTTGTTGGTAAGAGAAAAAACTGTACATCGTAATGCTTTCCTCTTAAAGCCTACCTACTTGGTGAGTCATGATCGCGGCTTATCATCTGGCCCTGAATCCATCGGTAACTTTGGAATGGAGCTTTCGAGGGGATTTAAAGCGCTTAAAGTCTGGTTTTGCCTACAAGAGCATGGTCGAAAAAAATATGAAAATTTGATTCGTCAAAACATCGCACAGTGCCTTTATCTTGTTGATCGAATATCAAAGCATGACGATCTCGAACTTATGGCTCCTGTACCCATGAATATCGTATGCTTCAGATATGTAATACCAGGATGGGATACATCACGGTTGAATGCATTAAATAAAGAAATCTTAATACAATTGCATGAACAGGCTATTGCAACCCCGTCTTATACTTTGATACATGGATCGTATGTGATACGGGTAGCCCATGTCAATCATAGGACCAAGATGACCGATTTTGATGCATTGGTAGATGGAATATTGAGGATTGGAAGGGAGCTGATGAATGATTTTTAAAGTAGGGGCATTTAAGTAGTTTTTCCTCAGATAATCCGCTTCTTGACTTCTCCCCAAGTACCTCTCGGCTCAGTAATCAAATCTTCTATATAATCCCCCATCGCTGAACAACTGATATTTTGTTTAGGTGCCATATCCATAGTCCCAAGGCCTTCATTGATGGCATATTCCACAGCGGCTGTAATGAGATCAGCCTCTTCGATGAGATGAAAATAATCCAACATCATGCCTGCAGCCTGGATAGTAGCTAGAGGATTTGCAATATCTCGGCCAGCTGCTTGTGCATATGAACCATGTATGGGTTCGAACAAGGCACATCCATCTCCGTAGGATCCTGAAGGTAATAATCCTATACTACCTACTATGACACTGGCTTCATCTGATAAAATATCGCCAAACATATTTTCGGTAAGAATCACATCGAACTGCCTTGGATTTAGAATTAGTTGCATAGCTGCATTATCGATAAACATAAGCTCAAGTTCCACATCAGGATAGGATTCTTTTTGTAGCGCTTGAACGGTGGTACGCCAAAGTCGTCCTGTCTCGAGGACATTCGCTTTATCGACTAGGGTGATCTTCTTTTTTCGTTGCCGTGCTTCATCAAATGCAAGTTTGGAAATTCTTAATATTTCATCTTTGTGATAATAACATTCGTCGCTAGCCCATTGACCAGCTTCGTCGAGTTGTTTTTTACCAAAATATAGGCCTCCAGTCAGTTCTCTATAAATAAGAAAATTGACATGTTGTACTTGTTCTTCTTTTAAAGGGGAAAGTGCATGCAATCTTTTATGTGATCTTATCGGGCGTAGATTGGCATATAAGCCCAACTCTTTTCTCAGTCGAAGCAAGCCTTGCTCCGGTCTTATTTTTGCATGAGGATCTAAATCATATTTTGGGTCACCTATTGCTCCGAAGAGAATAGCATCTGCACGCTGACAAGACTCCAAGGTCTCTGGGGGCAGTGGGTCTAAACCACGATCCATCGCAGCCGCACCGATGCTACATTCTGAATAAGTAAATTGATGTGTAAATTTTTTTTCAATAGCATATAGGACTTTCAGTGCTTGTTTGATCACCTCTGGACCTATACCATCTCCAGGTAGGATAGCTATGCTTTTATTCATGTAGTAAATTTAAATGGTCGAATCTAAAAAAGAAGAATTAATAATAAAAACATAAGAGAATATAGAATTCCCGAATCAGATCATAACTTTAGATCTATTGGTGATTTGCTCTTCATATAATTTCAATAGATCATCGTTGTCCACTTCTTTCTTTTGGTCAGCCAATATCAAAAAAGCTTGATATAAAGTGTCTAACTGTTCACGACCCAGCTCAATATCTAAATGTCTATAGCGATAAGCCAGCGCTGCCCGTCCACTCCGAGCAGTGAGTACGATGGAAGAAACATTTACACCTACATCATGGGGATCTATTATTTCATAATTTTCTCGATGTTTGATCACGCCATCTTGATGTATACCGGAAGAGTGAGCAAAAGCATTGGCGCCTACTATCGCTTTATTAGGTTGTACCAGTATACCCATGCGGTCCACTATCAATTGACTGATATCATTTAACATCCTACTTTGAATACGAGTTTCAAAATTAAGATTTTTACGTTGTTGGATGATCATAGCTACTTCTTCCAGGGAGGTATTTCCAGCCCGCTCACCTACGCCATTGATCGTACATTCGATCTGACGAGCGCCATGTTGTATCGCTGCAATAGAATTGGCTGTAGCAAGACCCAAATCATCATGACAATGAGAAGACAAGATCGCTTTATCGATACCGACCACATGCTCTTTAAGGTATTTCATTTTTTGCCCATATTCTTCAGGAAGGCAATAACCTGTGGTATCGGGTATATTGAGTACAGTGGCACCTGCTTTTACTACTGCTGTGCATACTCTGGCTAAATATGCATTATCGGTACGACCAGCATCTTCAGCATAAAACTCTACATCTTCTACAAAAGATTTAGCCAGTTTGACAGCAGCCACGGCACGTTCTATGATCAGTTCTCGATTGCTATTAAATTTATATTTGATATGCATATCAGAGGTACCGATTCCTGTATGGATTCGAGGATACTTTGCAGGCTTCAAAGCTTCTGCGGCGGTAATAATATCCTTTTCTACACTTCGAGTTAGTCCACAAACTATCGTATGTTGTATAAGTTCTGAAACTTTAAACACGCTTTGAAAATCACCAGGGCTAGAGATCGGAAACCCCGCTTCGATCACATCAACACCCAACTCTTCCAATGCTTTAGCCAATTCCAACTTCTGAGCAGTATTGAGCTTACATCCTGGTACCTGCTCGCCATCTCTCAGTGTGGTATCAAAGATTTGAATTCGATCTGCCATGAATAATTGTGATATTTGTGATCTATGTTCTCTAATTTAATTCTTGATAAAAATATCACTATTATAAATGTATACCAAATAGGTCTTTTCAAGACCTACGAAACAAACATTCATAGGAATTGCTTAAATAGTTGATATTCAGCACATAACATAATTTATACTACAATGCCTAAGCAGCCTACAGACTTTTTACTTCAGCTCATCAAATCCATGTCAAAGCCTGAGAAAAGGCATTTTAAGTTATTTGTTCAACGTAATCCTAGTAATACAGATTCAATTTTTTTAAAATTATTTGCCCATCTTGAAAAACAAAAAGTCTATGATGAAAAGGATATTATTTCTAAAATCCCACAGATAAAAAAACAACAACTTCCAAATTTAAAAGCTCATTTATACAAACAGTTATTGATCAGTCTCCGCCTTATTCATCGCGCTGATAATGAAGATATTGAAATCCGAGAACGAATAGATTATGCCCGCATATTATACAATAAAGGACTTTATAGACAAGCGCTCGATATCCTCGACAAATCCAAAGAAAAATGTAAACAAGTCGAAATGCCAAGCTTACTCATGGAGATCATCGACTTCGAAAAACTTATCGAATCGCAATATATCACTCGTAGCATAGCTGATCGCGCTGAACAATTATCAAAAGAAGCGATCCAAACTTCAGAGGAGATCGCGAGAATACAACAATATTCCAACCTTTCTCTTCAGCTGTATGGGTTATATCTCAAAGTTGGATATGTGCGCAACGCCAAAGATCATGTATTGGTCAAAGAATTCTTTTCATCCCATAAACCGTCGGATGATGAATACCATCTTGGATTTTATGAACGGCTATTTCTGTATCAATCCTATGTCTGGTATTATTACATGTTGCTGGATTTTAAAATGTATTATCGGTATTCGCAAAAATGGGTAAATCTTTTTGAAGAATACCCCAATATGACCTCGGTAGAGCGCCCTTTATATTTGAAAGGCAAACACAATCAATTGAATGCACTTTTTCTGCTCCAACGCCATGATAAATTTATACCAGAATTACACGGGCTGGTTCAATCCCTAAAAAAATATCCTCCTCGCAATGAAAACGAAAAAAGCCTCGAATTCATTTATACCTATACGCATAAAATCAATCAACATTATCTTGAAGGTACTTTTCAACAAGGCCTGCCATTAGTCCAAGAAATCATACAAGCGATAAAAGCTGATTTGTATCATCTCGATTTCCATAGGGTGATCTTGTTTTATTATAAAATTGCATGCTTATATTTTGGTAGTGGGGATAACAGTAAGGCTATCGATTACCTCAATCTCATCGTCAATGAATCCCCAGATTTTAGAGGAGATATACAATGTTACACCAGGATATTACGATTGATTGCATTTTATGAAATGGGAGATAATTATCTGGTAGAATACCAAGTAAAATCGATCTATCGATTCTTGATCAAGATGGAAGATTTACATGCGGTACAAAAGGAGATACTGGGCTTTATTCGTAAATTGCCAAAAGTGCAGCCGTCTGAAATGAAACGAGAGTTTAAAAAATTATTGGATCGTTTTATAAAGTTGAAAAATGATCCCTATGAGATTAGATCTTTTCTATATCTAGATATCATAGCCTGGTTGGAATCAAAGATTCAAGGCGTTCCCGTCTATCAAATCGTGCGAGAAAAATTCTTGAAGAAAAATAAAAAAACCTAGCTGTAGGTGTAAGTGCAAATGGAGTCAATACTCATCATGCTGCGACTTCCAATCCGTAGAGCTCAAATAAGCCAATACTATACCTCCAAATAACATAAGCAACTTGATCATCAAAGGCATAAGACCTGGAAGTCTTTCTAACCATGCCATATAAGTAAATTCCAGCCCTAGTAACGTTAAGAGTAAGGTTAAAAAACCAAACATAAAGCACAAAAAACCAAGAAGTTGAAATAGAGATCGTTTTTGCAAAAGGATGTATGTATTTGGATAAAAAAGCAAAGATAGGTAGGGTAGGCTGAAAAAAATTATTTTACTTGATCCTATGAAACGAAAATTACCTGAATTGGACTTAACCACAGCATGTGTATTCTTAAAAATTCCCTCATCTTTGCGAACTCATGGTCAAACTCATAGAATGTCCGCGGGATGCCATACAAGGAATCAAGGAATTTATTCCTACCGAACAAAAGATTGCATACATCAATCAGCTCCTCAGGGTAGGTTTTGATACGATTGATTTTGGAAGTTTTGTTTCGCCAAAGGCAATCCCTCAAATGGCTGATACACATGAAGTCATTCAAGCTCTAGATATATCTACG
>JAYSTG010000501.1:0-3121 GCA_043719965.1 Saprospiraceae bacterium
GATATGATCGACATTGCCGTCAGCCGCTTTCATACCCAGATTGTATGCCCAATGCTTGGAACTAAACAACTGAAAGATCGTACCATCTCGTGCGACTACGAATGGCACCGAGACAAAACGGTTGGATTGGGTTTCAGAAGGAGTAAGTGTGATCAGATCCCCATTGAGATTGCCTGCAGTAAAATGCAACAATATTCTTTTTTTAGGATTCACTTCTTTGAAGTGATAGACATTGGGAGATTTATAAAGCAAAACTTTTAAATCCTCCGGTCCGGAAGTGTACGTGAGCGGCTCCAGATCCCGGAAGTGACGGGATTTGAAATCTAGCTCGATCTGAGTCAATTTGTCGAAGCGATGTGACATATTATATGGTGTAATATCTCAGACAAAAGTTACAAACAATTTTTAATTTTTTAACCACTTTATGTTGCGTTGATTGCTGAATCAGGAGGTACAAGCCGTGTTTTATAATAACTTTCAAAGCTCCCCAGGGAGGAGTGTAGGACACTTTCACTTTATTTAATTAATTTGAGTGAGCATACCTCTATAAAAAGTTAAATCTAACTGCACTTACTTAAGGTCTAAACCATAAAAAATCATAACCTGATGAGCGGCAATCAACCCAACCAACGAATCATGAATCTCAGTATCCGTGACCTGATTTTCATCAATTCATCGGCCTTTAACATTTTTCTTCCGATTTTAATAGTATTGTTTATCCGAGAGGTACCGCAAGCCAGCCAGATTGTATTTAGTACGCTAAAAGAGATTGACCCTATCTCGACGACTTTACTCGTGATCTTGTATTCGATATTTTCGATGTTTATTTATTATGTGCAGGAAGAAAAATATAAGGTGGAAGGTACTGAGGTTTTAGATTTATCTGTAGTATTTCAACGGATAAACCTGGTATTTAATTTTATTCCATTAATAGTGTGGTTATTGGTTATCCTATTTAATGAAGGAAAAAACCATCTTGTTTCGATATTCATTACAGTAGTGTACATGGCATTAAACATCTTTTTGATCCGTTCAAAACAAAAATATAATATAATAGTACGAAGCAATATTTCTTACCTCGTATATTTAATAGCTCTGACGATGCTCATATGGGGAGCATATATATTTAATGATTTCCCGGATTCAGGTTATTCTGGTTGGATCGCCACTATATTGTATACGTTAGTGCTTGTGATATTGATCACCTGCGTACTATTTATTGATGACAAGGCACTTACTTCTGTATACTCAAAAGTGATAGCCGGCATAGTCATGCTGTCCGTGCTGATTGTCTTAAAAGCGAGTTACAACATTGTATTTACTCCCGCAAATATCTTTCTATTGTATGCACTGGTTGTGAGAATTGTATTATTTCTGATATCAAGATGTATGATCATAGTAGGAGATTGGATTCCTTTATGGAGTACTAGCTTGATCAATAAGCACTATTCTCCACTCGTCGAGAGCGAAAGTGATGATCAAAAGAAGCGCAAACTAAAAAGAACAAAAACTGAACGCACTTTGGTCATCTTAATTACACTGCTCTTTTTAATTCTTTTTTTCAGGAAAAGCACCAGAGATCAGCATGATGTCAAGCTGCTGGAGATACACAATACCAGGGTTCATTTCTATGACTACGTGTCTCAATGGCTCAAAAAGGATACCACTAAGCTTCCTATTTTTCTCATTGCTGGACAAGGTGGAGGTTCTCGTGCAGGCAGTGTATTTTTTCAAACTCTATCAGAGTTAGATCATTTCCTACAAGACAACATACTCACTATTAATACGATCTCAGGCAGCGGCACCGGGGCACAGTTTTATTTAAGTGCAAAATATGTATTAGACAATCTATACGACTCGGTGTTTAACAATTCTGCTGCAATCTCCCGTGCCAACACTATATTATATCAACGGGACTATATCAGCAGCTCCTTATTTAAAATATTATTTACAGATTATTTCAGGTCTAAGTTTCTAAGAAAATCATCCTTACATTCCCGTAATTATAGCTTGATGAATCAAGAAATTGGTGCGTATACGATGTTATCTGATTCTTTTGGTTTCAATAATATACAAAAGGATACATTTAGGTTGTTGACAAGTGCCTGGAGCCAGGTTTATGATTCATCCAAATTAAGTCAACGCAAGTTTCCTTTGTTTTTTCCTACATCTTACAATGTACAACATGGGGTCAAAGCGATTTCCAGCCCGGTACGACTCCCACGCGGAAAAATATCTCCTTTTTATGACATTCTGGAGTCGTTGGGTCCCAAACAAAATGTAAAGGTGATCCAATCTGTAGCATTAAATCAATTATTCCCCATTCTAAGCGCTTCTGCTACCTTAGATAGTTTCAATTATATGGATGGTGGAGTATATGATAATTTAGGATTTGAAACCCTATTTGATCTCTACAAAATCACCACATTATTAAGAGATGGTCTGACTCCGGATCGAAGGATCATATTAATCTCTATTGAAAACGGAAGCTATACCCCTAATTTAAAAAAGGGGAAACTTTTCGATCTGAGCGCGGTAGGCATGGCTGGCTCTAACTCTATATTTTCCTCCGTACCTCACGAGCATAAGCATGAGGGCATAAAATCTTTATATTGCCGGGATACTTTTTTTGAGCTCCGGGTGTACAGTGATTCCATTCAGGAAGATCCAACCTTTATCAGACATTTTAAATACCACCCGAGTAAGCATGAGGTCATCATGTCGCGGTATCTTACTCATACTGAAATAAATCTGATCAGAAGCCGAACAAATACAGTAGTACATAATTTTAAAAATGAACTCGAGGCATTTCTAACTCGAAGTCCTGAATCTAAAACCAATGATTGTTACACCGTCCCCTATAAAGTGCCCGGCAAAAGTACATTGAATCAATTAAAGAACAACTCGCCGACCAAACAAAAATAGTCACTATATGCGTTCTAAACTATTTCCGTCGTCTGCTTCATTCCATTCTTATCGCTGAATAATAAATTTTAGATCTATCTGTTGGTCTACATTCTTCAATATTAAAAAATACATTCCATTAGGGATAAGGTCCTTTTTCAATAATACCAGAATAGGATCGTTAGATACTAATTTTTGTTCCCAGATTTTTGATCCA
>JAYSTG010000502.1:0-3117 GCA_043719965.1 Saprospiraceae bacterium
TGAAAAGAGTTTTTGTAGTAACTCATACGTTTTTGGATCAACTGTAAAATGATGAAGCATGGAGATCGGAGTATGGGATTTCAAAATAAATACTGCAAAAATTGAGGGTTTTAGGATCTAAAGATTTACTTAGTTTAATAGCAGTTTTGATTTCCTCTTTAGTATACAATTTGAGTAAGAGATAAAAGTCTGCCAAAAGTCCTCTACAGATGACTCGTTCTATTATAAAGTTTTTATGTTTTTCTATATCTATGGTAGGAAGTGGTGCATCCCAAAATAAATTTTGGGCAAATGGAAAATTCGATCGATCTACGGTTTGGTTAAGAATTGCTTCGGGTAAATATTTGAAATAAAGGCTCATATCGGCTACAAAGATACTATTGCTTGTTTACCAAATGAAACTGCATTGTACTTGAACATTAAAATCCCAAGCATGACCTTGATCGCTCCAAAATTTATACCCAAAACATACACATCGTATGCATTCATTCTCTACATTTGTACCCGTGTTACCACAGGTGCTCTCTCATATCGAATCATTCATAAGCAAAGATCTGCTTTCACCGAGGTCATTTCAACCTATTCGTTGAACCATTCAACGAAGAATTTATCATTTTCTTAATTAAAATAGTTGTCTTCGTTGGATTTATTTGAATTTATTTCACGTTAATACATTCCATTGCAATAAAAAATGAACCAAGAAAATCAATCGAAAGAAATCGAAACCGAACAATTGGCAGCGACGATAGTCATCGTTGCAGGCCCAGAGCATGCTGATTATGCGCAGGAGATCTGTGATATGATCGAGGAATCTGCCAAGGCTCGAAAAACAGGTATCGCCAAACGTACTCCAGAATATATCATCAAAAAACTCAATAATGGTGATGCAGTAATTGCCCTTCAAGGCAACCGATTGGCTGGCTTCTGTTATATTGAGACCTGGAGTCACGGGCAATATGTCGCTAACTCCGGATTGATCGTCAATCCGAATATGCGCAAAGCCGGTCTAGGTCGTGAGATTAAACTCAAAGCTTTTAACCTCGCTCGTGATAAATACCCATATGCAAAAGTATTTGGTATCACTACCAGCCTGGCTGTGATGAAGATCAATACAGAACTTGGTTACAAGCCTGTCACTTTTTCAGAATTGACCCAGGACGAAGCCTTCTGGCAAGGATGTAGTAGCTGCCCTAATTACGATATCTTACAACGCAATGAGCGCAAGATGTGTCTATGTACTGGGATGCTCGCTCCATCCAAGATGGAAGAAATGCCGTATGACTTATCTCGAATGATTATAAACGACTTAGCACAAAATAATGGCTCAATCTGAAAAAATAATCTTAGCGTATAGTGGAGGTCTCGATACTTCCTATTGTGTAAAATATCTTCAACTCGAAAAAAATTACGAAGTGCATTGTGCCATCGTCAATACCGGTGGATTCACAGCTAAAGAATTGAAAGGTATAGGTGATCGTGCCAAACTAATGGGTGCAGCTTCTTTTAAGGTATTGGATTATACGCAGGAGTTCTATCAGAAATGTTTACGTTATCTGATCTATGGCAATGTATTGCGCAATAATACCTATCCATTGTCTGTGAGTGCAGAGCGGGTGTTCCAAGCCCTTGCAATTATTGAATATGCTAAGAAAAAAAGCGCCAAGTATATCGCTCATGGCAGCACTGGAGCAGGCAATGATCAGATTCGTTTTGATTTGATCTTCAATATTCTTGGATCCGGACTAGAAGTCATCACCCCTATCCGTGATCTGAAGCTCTCACGCCAGGAAGAAGTAGACTATCTCAAAAAACATGGAGTAGAATTACCCTGGGAAAAAGCACAATACTCCATCAATAAAGGCCTCTGGGGTACGAGCGTAGGCGGCAAAGAAACACTGACCTCTAATCAATATTTACCCGAATCAGCTTTCCCTTCTCAAGTCACAGAAACAGAGCCAAAAGACATCACACTTCAATTTACTCAAGGCCAGCTGACAGGTATTAATAATCATCATTACTCCAATAATGTTGAAGCCATTCAGGCTTTATCATCAATAGCATCTCCATTTGGCATTGGTAGAGATATCCATGTCGGAGACACCATCATAGGTATCAAAGGTCGAGTTGGATTTGAGGCCGCAGCTCCTCTACTCATCATCAAAGCACATCACCTGCTAGAGAAACATACGCTCGGCAAATGGCAACAATATTGGAAGGAACAAATGGGTAATTGGTATGGCATGATGTTGCATGAGGGTCAATACCTGGATCCCGTCATGCGAGATATCGAATCCTTCCTCGAGCATACGCAGGAGCGAGTGAGCGGCACGGTATTTATTAAACTATTCCCTTATCGATTTGAACTGCATGGCATAGACTCGCCACACGACATGATGCGCAGCAAGATGGGCCAGTATGGCGAGATGAATAACGCCTGGAGTGGTGAAGATGCCAAAGGATTTACCAAGATCGCTGCAATAGCGGGTAAGATACATGCAGCGGCCAAGTAGCGGCGATCTAATCGCTATCGGATTTAACCACTGAGTATAATGAGACATTCAAATCATTTGATGAAATGCTGTTTATGAATAATTTATTAGAATTTTTTAATGACAAAACTATTTGTTACATCGAGGATAAATTGGATTAGTTGCTGATTAGTCACATTATTTGACAAAATATGTTCGTTTAATTTTATAAATGCAAGTGAAGCTTCCAAGCCAGTTCTTTTATTCCCGTCGGAAAATATATGATTGCATATAATGTTATATGCGTATTCCGCTGCTTTATCTGAAAGGGTTGGGTACATTTCTTCACCGAACACAGTGGATTTTACCGCATCGATTAAATAATCAAGGTTTTCTTCGTGTAAAAAATTATGAGGAGGGAGGTAATTTCCACCATGGTTTTTTAAAGTGCAAAAATTTATCAGTATAATGTCTTCCTTTTCTAAATATACCATTAAGCAAGTGCTTTGAATACTTCTTCGTATTTGATAAAGTCTTCATTTATAATACTGATTAGTTTTTCTCTTTTGAGATCGGCATCAGATTTATTCTGGAGATTTGAATTTGCAAAAGATTGATTCTCCTCTGCAGTAGGCCTTCCTGCTCTTTT
>JAYSTG010000503.1:0-8497 GCA_043719965.1 Saprospiraceae bacterium
TCTAAAACCATAGTCGCCGTGCCGATTGCTTCAGAGCAGGCTGTAAAAAAAATAAAATTAAAGGCGGATCAGGTAGTTACCATACATATTCCTGATGAGTTTTATGGAGTTGGAGAATTTTACCAAGATTTTGAACAGGTATCGGATACCGAAGTGATAGAATGCTTCCAATTGCTTAAGAAACAGCATCCAAGCCGCCATTGATTCAAGTATAGCCCACAGCAAGAGATTTAAAATCAGACATTTTCAATATTCATAACGTTAAAGATTACATTATTTATGACTTTATCGAATCATCTCTATTCTAGAATATCTAAAAAATGTGAACTTTACCAGAAAGTTACCGCAAAAATATTACATTAGAATATGGTACAACCGATATTATCAGCTCCTTTGAATTTAACTACTCACAAAAATGCCCAAGTTAAAATAATTCATAGTGGCAGCATTTACTTTTCGCTCTTGAAGGAACTGATAACGGGAGCAAAGGATACTCTCCATTTACAATATTATATCTTTGATGATGACGATACTGGCAAGTTCATTATTGATCACTTAATTATTGCAGTAAGGCGTGGTGTAAAAGTGTATCTTATGGCAGATGGATATGCCTCGCAAAACCTTTCCGCCACCACACTATCGAAAATAAAAAATGAGGGCATTCAATTTAGATATTTTGAACCCTTATTAAAAAGTAAGTACTTTTATTTTGGTCGTCGATTACACCATAAAATTTTTGTAGTAGATACCTTCCAGGCGGTAATCGGTGGATTAAATATCAGTAATAAATACAATGATCTTCCAGGCAAACTAGCCTGGTTGGATTTTGCCCTATACATTGAAGGCCCTACAGCTAAAGAGCTTTGCATATTATGCTGGAAGACCTGGAATGGGTTTCCCAAAAAAATGGACCTAACTCCTTGCGAAACAATGAAATTAGTGCCCAAATCTGATCTTTCTGATGAAATAAAAATTAGGATACTTCGAAATGATTGGGTCAGAAGAAAAATCCAAATATCTAGCGCGTACCATAGATTGATTCGTACTGCCGATAAGGATATTATACTACTAAGTAGTTACTTTTTGCCTGGAAAATCACTACGCAGGCTTATGGTGCAAGCTGTTCAAAGAGGCGTGAGAATTCGAGTAGTATCAGCAGGCTTTTCTGATGTATGGGTTGTGAAACTTGCCGAGCGCTGGTTATATGATTGGTTACTTCGGAATAATATCGAACTATATGAGTACCAGAAAAACATCCTGCATGGCAAGTTGGGTATTTGTGATGACAAATGGTTTACATTAGGTTCATATAATTTAAATGATATTAGCGCCAACGCCAGCTTAGAGCTCAATCTGGAAGTAATAGATCCACATTTGACCACTGAGTTGCAGGAAATCATAGAGCACATAATTCAACGGGATAGTATAAGAATCACCTCAGAACAACATGTTAAATCGAAAAACGTTTTTATTCAATTTAGTCGATGGGTCGCCTATGAATTTATTCGTATGATTTTATATTTATTTACTTTCTATTTTAAACAAAGGTTTAATTGACTTTAGTCCTTAAAAATTCGTTGGATAAAATTTCTGACAACTAATTTATCCCAATATTTAAATCGCCCGCGTTGAACCACGATAGAATTATCTGCCTTATTTTTAAGAAAATAATGAAATACGAATTTCTGCCTTGGATTTTGCCAGCCAATCATCTGTCCAAAGCGCAGATCATTAAAAACTAACGTATCTCCCCAATATTCCACAGTATAAAACCCTTGTGAAAATCTTTTTAGTTTAGCCACCTCCTCGTGATCTGTAGTTCCGATCAATAAAGCATCATTTTTAGGAAAATATTCGAATCGTATGTCTTGGCTATTTTCAAATAATGAATAGAACCCCACATGATAGCCTTGTTCATCCCCCGCTACGATATACCATAACCAATTTTGCAATGGAGCTGGTGTCGTAAAATATTTCGTATATTCTATTTTTTCTTTGGAAAGTATAGTTTTTACCTTATGATCTATAACATATTTATTAATCAAGCAATAGAATAAATATAACAAACTGATACACAATCCTGCCATCGATATTCTCCTATTCCATACCAAGCTGCGTCTATATATCAAAATACTTAAAGCCGCAATAAACGGACCAATGCTAAAAAAAGGGTCAGCTACATATAATACATTAAAAGTAATGCGATGATGGCTAAATGGTTCCAACCATCCTGTACCATAATTATTGAACGCGTCCAAAAAAATATGAGCGCCGATGACTCCGCCAAAAAAAAGCAACCATTGTCTCATCGAAATATCGTGTGGCCTATGCCAACGTTCAGCGATCAACGCCATTACGGGAGTAATCAATGCTACAAAAAGGATAGAGTGCGTAAAGCCACGATGGGCTAATAAGTCACTGGCTGTATCCATCCAAAATGATGCCACGAAATCAATATCAGGAACACTTTGAGCCAAGGCGCCCCATAACATGGCTTTTTTGCCGAGCTGTTTACCTGCAAAGACTTCACCCATGCAAGCACCGACGACTACATGTGTAATTGAATCCAAAATAGATATATGTTAATAGAAACAAATGTAAAGATCATCAATTTGGCTTTATCATCAAGGAATCCGCTTTATGGGTAGCCCATTCAAATACTAAAGATTTAGCCACCAGAATATTATTCATTTTCGAGGATTCATCGTTAGGCTTCAATAACCAAAAAGTCCTGGAGTCTAATAACACACCTCCTGCATCTAATATCAATTGTTCCAAAATCTCCTTAGATGCCTCTGTTGAGCCCGTACCTAATGTGATGGCAATGATGGGTTTGTTTCTTAGATCATGATTGAGGATATAGTTGGTTAATGTTCTATCCGGCCTCCAATTGTAAGTATTAGCGCAAACCACTATTAGGTCGTCTTCAATATCAAGTTCGGTTTCAGCCTGGGCGACTGACATTACTGTAGCCTCCCATCCTTTAGCATGGAGGCCCCTAGCAAACTCATTGCATAGTTGCTTATCAAAATCGTATATCGGGTCAGGATTGAAAATCAGCCGTGCTTTTGGCCCAAGCGGTACTCCGGCCCATACTCTTCTATATGGGGGCCTTTTTAGATTCGACCAATAAGTTAGGACGCTACATATCAGCCCTACTATGGCGAGGATTATGAGGTATATTTTCATTTCTAACTAGATTCCAACGCTTGCTTCAGAGTATAAGATTAGTTTTCTTATTTATAAAATCAACTGATAAAAATCAGTTTCTCCACTAAAACGCATCAACTTGATTCTTGGAAAATTTATAGTATTTTGTGTATTTTGTGTAAAAACATAGATTATGTCAATGAATTTTGAACAGTATGCTGCCAGAGGCAACGAAATGGTAAATCATCTATCAGCTGATCTGGATATACCTCGGGATCAGGCAGCACGTATACTTAGAGCCACCTTACATGGACTGAGAAATAGGCTATCCCTTGAAGAAAATTTTGATTTTTTATCACAATTACCTATGATCATAAAGGCTATCTATGTAGATGGATGGAAACCCGCACAACGCATCTATCAAAGCCATTATTTGGTTGACTTCCTGGATGAAATCAGAGCATTTGATCCTTCTGCAGCAGCACGTGATTTTGGAAACGAAGATCAAGCGAAATCTATGGTGAAGGGTGTCTTCAGAATATTGGCTCAATATGTCAGCGTGGGTGAAATGAATGATGTATTAAGTACACTGCCTAAAGAAATAAAAGAATTTATTACATTGACATTGGATGAGAATCCGATCTTCTAACATAGATGACTCTTCCAATCGGGGTATATTAAAGAAACTCTAACGGAGTGCTGATGATTGCATCAGTATCTCTGACGGAGTGCTGATGATTCTATCAGTATCCCGATATTTTTTAATCGTCGGGATCTGATAGGCTTGCCGCTCGTCTGAGTCGTCAGACCCAATATTTATTAATCGTCGCGATCTGATAGGCTTGCCGCTCATCAGAGTTATCAGACCCTCTACTGTGTTAATCGTATGGATCTAAAGGCTTCACTCCTCAGACCGCAAGAAGGTATCCAATTTTTCTACAGGGCTTTACCTAATTGCTATAGGCTTTGAAGTTCGATCGAAAATACTCCACCATTGAAAATATTCTTTCATAACGGTTTGACACGCATATATTGATGCCAGCTAGCATATTTAAGTTTTTAAATTTCAGCTAATCAATATGCATTTCTTTTATATATAACTAAAAGAAAGCTTTGAGGTTTATGATCAATCTCATTATCAAAAATGACCTGAATCATGCCATATAATTTTATCAGATTTTACCTTTGTAATTATATGATAGCCATAGCCACCTCACTTTTTATAACTGTACCTCCGATGGACCCATTAGTCAATAGATTGGTTACAGGAGTGAATGCTGATAATTTTCTACTTAGTTTTTTTATAGTAAATATTTGGCTCGCTTTGTTCAATTTGATTCCTGCCTTCCCAATGGATGGAGGAAGAGTATTGCGGGCAATCCTAGCATTACGAATGAAACGAGCCCAAGCTACCAACATCGCTGCAAAAATTGGCCAGATGATAGCGATAGGGTTTGTATTATTAGGACTATACAGCAATACGTTCTTATTTTTTATAGGGATATTTATTTTTATTGCAGCATCGTCAGAAGCTTTATTCACAGAAACCAAATCCATGCTGGAAGGTGCAACCGTAAAAGATGTGCTTATGAGGCAATATCAATCTATATCTTCAGATGAGCCTTTGAGTGCAGTAGTAAAAATCCTACTCAATGGTCAAGCTAAAGATTTTATAGTCCTGGAAAACTCAAAACCAGTAGGGACATTAAATCGTGATGATCTGATAAGGGCTCTTTCTAATAAAGGAGATACGGTACCCATTCATTCCATTATGAATCGTGAAATAAACTATCTTCAGGAAGAACTACCCCTGGAGAAAGCCTATCTTCAAATGCAACAATATAAGTATACCATCATGCCAGTTTTACAAAACAACCAATTCGTAGGAATGTTGGATATTGAAAATATACTGGAATATTTGATGATTAAAAAAGCAAATAAAGGAAATCCAATATCGTCTAACATTCAACCAGCTGTTCCCTAGGTTGAGCATTTTTGAATCAAATGACTAGTACCACATTAAAAAATATAAACCGAGATCGAGATGAGTTCGAACATTGGAAAACAACAGTAGATATACTGCAGGATGAAAATATTTTACTCAAAAACAAACTAGCTTTTTTAATTCAGAAACATATCTCCGATCCTGGACATCTTGAACTTGCAGAGTCCTTTCAAGTCCGATTTTTGAATATGGATGACCTGCTTAAGTCCTTTAAACTAAAGATAATAGACTTTTTTATAAAACAAAATCGAGTAAATGATCCACACGGTAGCGTGCGATTGCAAAGCAAGAACAGCTATTCAAAACTAAAGAAGATGCTTGAAGAAATCAAGTTGAAGTTCGTAAAGCTCAAACTAGATCTTGAACTTTTTATTCGATCAGTGACGATTAAATGATAATCTTGTTTAATTCAAAAGGTTCGCCAGCTTAGGTTCATTCAATATCGTGATCTTACTACCACTGACCTCGATGAGTTTATCTGATTTGAAATCACTTAAAGTCCTAATCAAGGATTCGGTGGCGGTACCGGCTATACTCGCGAGGTTTTCCCGAGAGATTTCTATTGAAAAATGAGGATCATCCGGTCGTTTATATTTTTTAGACAAAGATATTAAAGCATCAGCTACCTTTTTCCTAAGACTATTATATGCCAGTGATATTAAATGCTCTTCCTGTTCTATTACATTCTTAGCCATCAGCTTTGCAAATTTTCGGAAAAGGCCAATGTCCTTATTAAGAAGATTGTCAAATTCTTCCTTAGGTATGATAGCCAACTCCGTTTCTTCCATGGCCTCGGCAGTATCCATATAAGAGCTTCCTTCGAAAAGAGCAGTATATCCTAAAAAATCTCCATGATTAAATAATCCCACCACTAATTCTTTAGCTGCATCATTGGTCTTTATAGTTCTGACCCTCCCTTTTAGAATGTAATATAATCTTGAAGGTCTATTCCCTTCCGAATAGATGATTTGCTTCTTTTTATATTTATTTACATTCCTATCCGAAGTGAGTTCCTTGATGATATCCCTATTGGGATTATTCATTTTTAAAATTTGTTGGAGACCTTCAAGTCCAGGGGCAAACTCTACCTTCAAGGCATCATGTTTTTGAAGCCTTCTTTCTACAGCAGTCAAAAGCTCTGTGCCATTGAATGGCTTAGATATATAGTCATCTGCTCCAAGATCCATTCCTTTTCTAAAATCCATACGCTCTGATTTGGCGGATAAAAATATAAACGGAATGTGCGCCATGTCAGGCAATTTTTGAATGGAATGTAGTACTCCATATCCGTCCAATACCGGCATCATGATATCACAGATGATTAGATCAGGCTTTACTTCTATCGCTTTTTCTATCCCTAGTTTGCCATTGGAAGCTGAATATACCTGGTAGGAGGCCAGTTCCAGAATCTCTGCAGTATTTTCTCGAATTTCGTCGTGGTCTTCGATCAGGAGTATTTTTTTCATAGCTCTCAGGATTAAAGTGTTTTTTTCAATTTGAACAAAATTATGGGAATTTTAAATCAAATGTTGTTCCTTGATTTAGTTCACTTTGGCACAAAATGGTACCTTGCATCAGCTGAACATATTTTCCGATTATATGTAGCCCGAGGCCTGTACCTTGAATATGGGCTGCATTAGAAGCACGGAAAAAACGTTCAAACAGGCTTTCCTGATCTTCTTTTGATATCCCTATTCCTTCGTCTTTGACGGATAACCTCCAAGGTCTTGATCTTGAATCTACAATGAGATGGATTGGTTTTCCTTCAGGGGAAAATTTAATAGCATTGGACAATAGATTAGGAATGATATGTTTCATCAAGCTTGGATCAAAATCTAATATAGTTGGGCCATATTGCCTATAATGGATTACTTGTCCTTTCTTTAGAATTGGATTGATTTGATGAATTGCGGTTTCCACTATTTCTTGGATATCCGTCGGAATGAATTTTATAGCCACTTTGCCTTCTTCAATTTTGCCAACACTCAAAAAGTCATCCAAAATAGAGATCAAAGAATTTACGGAAGTGATGATTCGATCGATATGCTTATTCCTTTTAGGCTGATCCTCAGTGGCTACATATTTCTGCAATAAATATGCCGAAGAATTAATAGTGCTTAATGGGGTTCTAAATTCATGAGAAGCTAAAGTCACAAACTTAGACTTTAATTCTCCAAGGTTTTTTTCAGCGGCCAAGGCTTTTTCCAATTCTGCTTCTGCTTCTTCAGTTTCCTTAATCTGATATCGCAATTTATTTACCGTTTCATCCAATTCTGCAGTGCGTACCAATACTTTTTGCTCCAATTCCATATTCAAGTCATGAATGAATTTTTCATTTTGTTTTCGTATTGAAATATCATTGATGAAGGATATGACATATACTCCCTTATTGATTTTATAAGTACCCAGGGAGATTTCTACTGGAAACTCAGAACCATCTTTTCGCCGTGCAAATAATTCTCTCCCTGGTCCCATCGGACGGTTTTGAGGGTTGGACATATATTGGGTATGGTGACCTTCATGTCTGCCATGAAATCGTTGAGGGATAAGTTTGTTTATAGAAGTACCGATCAACTCTTCCTCATGATAAAGAAATAAATCGCATGCAAATTTATTGGCCAAAATTATCTCTAAAGTACTGTCAACTAAAATTATGCCTATCGAAGCATAATCTAAAAATGCATCTATACCTTGTTCTTTAATGTAATCCAGTATTTTTTTCTCTTTCATGCTTATTTACTCTTCAAAAAAATATTAAAGATATAGAAAAGAGTTCGTTTTATAAGTCTAATATACTCGTCGTAAATTACTCATTCTAATTTTCAATCTTTTTCTATCAAATACGGCGTAATTTTATAGCAAAATTCGGTGGGCCCCAAAATAGGCCTTCATTCAGGGGCCATGATTTTACACTAGGATGAGTGGTTTCCTTGTTTACCTTGATTGTATAAGTCAAAGAATGGACCTTATTTTTAAAGATTTGTCATCCATTGGAATAAACTCTCCAATTTTTTTCCCGTGCATATTTTTGTATAACGGAGATTCCTCAGAAATTCCAATAAGAATTTGATGATCCTTCAAGTGCAGTTTAGGAGTTGCAACTCCAATAAAAATCATCAACTCTTCTGTAATCACAAGTGCACCAGGCTGGATAGTGTGACAAATGATTTTTTCATAGGATTGAAGTTTCTTTAGTTCTGCTGATGAGTTATTTAATAAATTTTGATAATGCTCAATCATTTCAACAGCATGGTTCTGATAAGACGCATCATCCATATTTACCGTTTCATCTTCCGTTAGAGCTGCTTCAGCTTTAAGGTTCAGTAACGTATTATTCAATTC
>JAYSTG010000504.1:0-3112 GCA_043719965.1 Saprospiraceae bacterium
GGGTAATTGAAATTGGATTCAGGTCTCACACTTAATTTGAGATTAGACCAAGAAATAGCATTATCTATTGATAAAGAGCTTTTTAGATTTATTAGAGTCACCGCTGATGGTAACACGATCGGGCCTTCAGGCGTGTCCATAACCAGAGAAAGGTCAACATTAGAAACTGTAGTGTCTGGGTAGGTTGGAACAAAGAAATGTAAAGTAGCTTGAGTAGGACTTATTATTTGGGCAGAAACATTCTTAATATGCAAATCATTATGTTTGAGCCAGGCTTGAATATCGCCAGCTCCATTAAAATTTGTATTGTATCCGGATATCTCTAAGTCAAATTCATTCCCTGAAGTGACTACACCAGGATTGACTTTAGAAATGCCCTGACCCAATGGCACCAAGAATCCCATCAAGATGACATAAGGTATGAGTAGGATTACTACCCATTTCCACCAAGTAATTAAGCGTTTATTCTTCAATCTCGCCACAATATAGGGAATAATATGATGGATAATGAAATAGCCAGAACATCTATAGAAACGATACTAAGTACATCTTTAGCATATCCGGTATCTTTTAATATTCCGATAGCATTAAGGCATAATCGACTACCGGACATTAAAATTGGGAAAATCAATGGAGTGGATAATATCGTCATCAGTGTAGTTTGGTTACTCGCTTTGGCTGAAAGCAAAGCTATAAAAGTAAATATAGAAGCTATGCCTATTATGCTGATTATCAATGTTATGCCAAACATCATCCAATGTGTCACTGGAATAGTGAAGAAAATATTGAATAATAATAAACTGATGACCCCCAAACCTATAAGCAATATGATATTGAATATTAATTTAGAAAAGTAGATCGAAAGCGGATGAACCAATGAATAATAGTACCAATGCCTATGTCGGATATCATTGGAGAAAGAACTAGATACTGCATTGATACTTAGGAATATAAGAAGTATCCAAAGTACCCCGGTCCACATAAATTTTTCCACCCTGACCAAGGAATAATATAGCACCAACATAGTTGAAAATAAATACAAAAGAGCCCCGCTAATAGCCTGCTTACTCTTCCATTCATTTTTGAGGTCTTTTTCCAATAAGGTATATATTTCCTTAATCATACTGAAAAATTAAGCAAATTTAACAATATTTAATTTGACTTTATATGAATTTAATAAAATCTGGCATTCTTATTGATTTATATATTAAACATTAAATACATTTGTTTAAATTTGTGATTCAATTCTTTATCCCATGAACTTGTATACAATCCCCCATTCGTTAAGATTAGGAGTAAATTTTATTCTTTTATTAACTTTTGCATTTACTAGTCAAGCCGCTTCGTACATTGCAGTAAAGCCCAAAGGTGGCGATGGCATGTATGCTTTATTTAAAAAGTACAGGATTACACCGAATTCTTGTAACATCAGTCATTTTAAAGAAATAAATAGAATCAAAAATATAGAAAAACTACTGACGGGTCGTACCTACCAATTACCGGTCATGATCATGCCCTACAATGGCAAGAGTATTACTTCATCTTTACCGCTCATCAATAAGTCGACCGCTACCAAAGTGATGAATTACAATAAATTACTTTATTCATCCAAACTTCGAAAAAAAACCTATCAACAATCCAGGATCATCTGGGTGCAGTATTATGATATAAATAGTTGTTCTAAACGTACCAACACCCAAAAGGTAAAAAGCTCAAAAGTTTCTCCACAATTGGTAAAGCATACCTCAAAAAATACAATCATTGCTACTAAAGAAGAAAGAGATTATATATCAAAATCAATCAAAGCTGTTAATTCAGTTCCTGACAAAAAACTTTTACCTGATCTTGAAACAAAATCAATCGAAAAGCTGGAATCCGAAATAAATAAAGAAGAAATAAAAACAGCAGAACGAGTAAATCTTAATAATTCAGCTCTGTTGAAGACGCGTACGGTGCCCATATTCGGTTCTGATTTTGAAGAAATACGAATACAAAGTGATGCCTTAAAAAATAAAGTATATTTTCTGGTCAGTGGTCATGGTGGCCCAGATCCAGGCACGATGTATGGTAAGGATAAGGATGCACTTTGTGAGGATGAATATGCTTATGATATCACATTGAGATTGGCCCGTAAACTCATGGAACATGGTGCTAATGTACATATGATAGTCCAAGACGCTAACGATGGAATTCGAAACGAAATGTATTTGAAAATCGATAAGGATGAGCGATGTATTACCGGCTATCCTTTAGTGCTCAACCAGAGACTACGACTGACGCAGACTACAGATGCAGTCAATGACCTTTTTAGAGTGTACCGAAAAAAAGGCATTGCCGAAAAAGATCAATTGGCTCTCAACATTCATATCGATTCTCAAGATAAAGACACCAGGAAAGATGTTTACTTCTATTATCAAGATGACAATACCACCAGCTTTCAGGTTGCCAAGCGCCTCCAGAATACGTTGAATCAAAAATATGATGAACAGAGTGGTAGAGATTATACAGGCACTATAAGTTCACGAAAATTATTTGTAATGCGAAATACTCAACCTCCTACAGTCTACATGGAATTGGGCAATCTTCAAAACGAATCCGATCAAAAACGTTTTCTCTTCTCATCCAATCGTCAGGCTCTAGCCGAGTGGTTGTATGATGGAATTGCAGGGGAATGACCTTTACTTCAATTATTCGCGACTAGAAGATTACAACCGCGAATATCACTTTGATCTAGTCTCCCCATGACCTCAAATAGCCCGTTTGAATAGACTTTACCCAGGTCATCGCTTGCTATAAAAGCACAAGAATCCAAATTGGCCAGATCTATAATATTGAGTGCTGCTGTCTGACCATAGTTTTCTATTGTAAGAGGATCCGATATCACCCGAGGTAATACTTTTAAAGTAGTCCCTGGACGAAAAAGGCCATCGCTTAAGGCATATGCTTGAGACAATAACTCTGTCATGCCGTATTCTGAAGCCACTCGTGTCGGCTCAAAATTTTCATGTATTTTAAGGTGTAATTCCTCACGAGTCATTTCACGTGCTCTGCCTTTCATACCTCCGGTTTCAATGACGGTGATTGACCTTGAAGATATATTTACTGTCGTCTG
>JAYSTG010000505.1:0-8476 GCA_043719965.1 Saprospiraceae bacterium
AGCATTGCAGTGTTTATTTCAGGCAGAATACAAATTGACTAAGAGTCAATAGAATGGTTGTACTTTACTTTTAATTTATAATCAGCTCCATGAAAAAAATAATACTATTTCTTCTCTATACTACATTCGCTTGTGGTCAAACCCATATTGTAAAAACGACTCAAGGTCTAGTTCAAGGATATACTAATAACAAAATCGCGATTTATAAAGGTATTCCATTTGCTCAACCACCTGTAGGCGACCTACGATGGAAAGCGCCTATGCCAGCCCGTGCATGGAAAGGGATTAAATCATGTACTACATATAGTGCGAGCCCAATGCAAACCCCTCCATCACCATTTATGTTTTGGTCTACTGAGTTTCTAATACCTAAAGAACCTATCGGTGAGGATTGCCTCTACCTCAATATATGGACAGGGGCAACGGTTCCAAAAGACAAAAAACCAGTCATAGTATATATATATGGTGGTGGATTTAGAAGTGGAGGTACTGCATGTCAGATTTATGATGGTGAGTCCATGGCCAAAAAAGGTATCATATTTGTATCCATAAACTATAGGGTAGGGGTATTTGGTTTCTTTGCACACCCTGAGCTTTCAAAAGAAGTGAAAGAGCACGCGTCGGGCAATTATGCTTTGATGGATATGATCGCTGCCTTGAAATGGGTAAAACAAAATATCAAAGCCTTTGGAGGAGATCCAGGCAATGTCACGATCGCAGGACAGTCTGCAGGAGCATTTGCAGTTAACTATCTTCAAGCCTCCCCGCTTGCAAAAGGACTCTTCCATAAAGCGATCGCTCAGAGCGGTGGTAGCTTTTATACTCATCCTTCCAGACCGCAATTAGCATTACAAGATGCAGAGACTATAGGAGTGAAATTTGCAGAAGACCTACATTGTACCAACTTAGCCACATTGAGACTTAAAAGCGCTGATGAAATATTAAAAGCAAGGTATGATTTTAGTTTCCCGATTCTCGACGGTCGTATAATTCCAGAACCTATAATGTCTATATTTCAAAAAGGAAAACAAAATGATGTACCCATAATGGTAGGATGGAACGAAGACGACAGGGTATCTGGACCGCCATTAAAAGCTGCTACCTTCAAAGAGCAAGCTATTAAACGATTTGCAGATTTGTCAAGCGCTTATTTAATGGCTTATCCTGCAGAGACCGATGAACAAGCCGCTCAATCACAAATAGCAAATGGTCGAGATGAGACCTTTGGTATCCAGAATTATACCTGGGCAAAAATGCAAACCAAAACAGGTTCAGCTAAAGCTTATGTATATAATTTCAATCGCAAGTTGCCGGCCTATAATATGGAAACCCAGTTTGGGGCCTTCCATTCAGGCGAAATCGTCTATGCATATGATAATCTGCATACATTGGATAGGCCTTGGGAAGATGCAGATCATCTCATAGCAGATAGAATGTCTTCTTATTGGGCCAATTTCGCTAAAACAGGAAATCCCAATGGTAAGGGATTACCCATATGGCCTGCTTATGATCCATCTCATGAACAGGTGTTAATCATAGACAAAGAATGTATAGCTAAACCCTTGCCTACTAAAAAGCAAATGGAGTTTTGGGAGGGGTATTTTAATAGGCAGTGAGTTTTGAATTGTTTTAGAAGGTGTATTCATTTTCTATAGTCACTATTCCAATTTCATAATTCTCTTAGTCTGCAATATTTCACCATTTTTTCCGATACCTCTGATGAAGTAGATACCAGATAACCACGATTTATTAGAGATCCTTATGTTTCCAATTTGACCGTCGACTGCTTGAGTACTGACTACATTTCCTAATATATCGATTACATCTAGGTTGGATATTTCGTTGGATAGTATATACACTGTAGTAATGTCTTTAAAAGGATTGGGAAAGGCATCTAAATACAGATCTGATTTTTGCTTTATCTCAATTTTAGGCTTTAGCCCTGACTCGGCATCTGGGGATGCAATAGCACTGGCAATAGTAGTTGTTGGAAATTGATCAGTATTGATATACGTAAAATATGGAATAGTTTGATTCTTCGAAGTATTAAAAAATTTGTGTTCCCCAATTTTGGTTGGCGTAATGTTTTTCATCATGCCTCCGAAATATAAAATATTCTTACTTAATAAGGATAAAGATAGGTTTATATCGTTATTGGATTTTGCTACATATGTATTTAATATTTTAAGAGTAGAGTCCAATTTTACAATTGCAATATTATTGATTAACTGGTTATAGTCATAAGATTGAGTGGTTAATAAAGTACCTCCAAAATTTAATGTACCACGAAACTGCGTGAGAAAATAAATATTTCCCAAAGAATCAACTTCAATATGCACATTGTTCTTATTTGGGATTCCGCCGTTGTAAGTAACTACCTTGGTCGCTGCAGATGTATACCCTGTACTGGTCTTTCGATATGATATAAGATCATAATTAAAATCATTATAAGGGTTATTATTGATAGTCCCTTTTAGAACAGAAAGTCGTGATGTAGAAGCAGATAAGCCAGCGGCTAATATTTCTTCAGAAGTGAAATTTAAAGTATAACTATTAATGGCATTATATTGCTGCGCAGAAGTGATATCCTTAAAAGGGGTATTGGATATAAAAACTTTATTGGCTGCCACAGCAAAAAAGCGATTTCCTACATGATTTAAAACTTTTGGATCAAGTTGATCAATATTTGGGTCTAATACAAATAAACTATTACCAAATCGATCATATACTTTCACATGCATTAATGGTATTCCAAAATATGGTTCAATATAGGTGATAAAATATTTATTTTGATCTTGCTTGAGCGATTTTATATTCATACTAAGAGGTAAGGTTTTTTCTATCAAAGAATCTCCTGCCTGAAAACTCAAGATATAATTTGAAGGCGTCTTTTCAATCATCAGAGTATTCTTTAAGTCCCAATCTTCAGCAGAGGCAATAACTTCATTATTAGAAATTAATGTATTATCGTCCCTAATTGAAGAAATATTGTATGCATGTCTTGCGGATTGATTATTTGCTGATAAAAGAATAGGGTTTGGATATACTCCGCCATCTCTTTTAAAAGCTAAACTTGAAAAAACCTTAGAATATATAGTGTTATCACTGATATATTTTTCTTCTCCAGGAGATGTGACTCCAGGCATCTTATATTTAATAATGTCAATGTCTGTATTATTACAAAAATATCGATAGATTGTTCTATCTTTTAGAAGATCATCATAATAGTGATACAAGCAATTAACCCTTTCATCATCCGGATTCGGTGATTTCGTTCCGCAAACCACGCTAATAACATTATTGCTGATCACTTGAAAAGTGCCTTCACAATAAATTATCCTTGCACAAGGTGCCGCTGGATGATTTCTCCAGGTATTTATTTCTTTTAATAAGCCGGAACCGAAAAAGCCGGGAACTTTATCAAACCGCCCTGCGTCCAAATAGTATGCTAATTGAAGTAAGTTATCAACTCTTAGATCACATTGGGAGCTCCAATTAGAGGATATGTCACATACCTCTATCTTTTTTTTAATAATCAATCCTATAGGTGGGACGCCTGATGGGCATGAATATTCAACACACCCATTATTTTTATTTTTTATTTTTGGTTTAAATAAATTTCCAGGAAAAGGAACCCAGTCAACTATTATTCTAAAGCTGATTGGGCAATAAGTCACTGTGCCACAGTCCAATGGGTTATACCCTCTTTCAATAATGAAATGTTTCCAATATCTACTCAATTGAAGTGACAAAAAAGCATCAGACCCACCTCTTGCTGCCAGTTCAGCATTGAGCTTTGCTAAGTAGATCGGACCATCTTCCGTCTTCAGGCCATATTTCTTGGTACCTTTCTTTACGCCATTACAAAAAATATCTCCTTTACAACCGCTAGCATCTGCTTCGAGAATAGTGGCTGGGGAAGTTTCATTTGCTAAGAATGTTCCATTGCAATTCAAACCATATGTACATTTTAAATTTTTATTGTCATAACTAATAAAAAACCTTTCAATGGGTATCGCACCTATAAATACATCAAATTTAAAAATGCAACTTCCTTCAATTCCAATCTCAACTTTTTGGTATCCAGAGGACAGGCCGCCTAATGTATAATCATAGCCGACTGTATTTGACATAGGAATCCCATTTACTACTACTTTACCTGTATTTGCCTTCACTTCGTATGCAGTTATAGTCAATACTCCATTTGAAGATTTTTCACATGCCGGTATTATTGATTTTACAAAGTATCTACGCATATAGTCTTGATCTGTGGTCTGACAATTTATCGTCTTTTTACTCTTCATCTTTGTAAAACAGCCATTAGATACCAATACTTTTACTTCTATACTATCACTAGTGGTGATAGATATAGACCCCGTATTAAAAGCATATGGCCTGCCGTTAACCTCCCAGATGACATCCATTTCTCCTGGAAAATAAGGCGAAAAAGTAGTCTCTCCAGCTCTTTTGATCTGTAATTGCATAAAGGCAGTAGTACCAGTTCTAGCCAAACCTCCAAGTAGTTCTATTTCAAATGTATCTTTGGTGTTTATTTGATAATACCCTGCCCCATTCGGGTTATTTTGATTTATTGTACATGTCTTTATTGTATAGGAAGCAGTTTTCTGGCAACCCGTATTAGGGTTAGAAACCGTTACAGTATATGTACCATTACTAAGGTTGCTTATTTTTGAAGCAGAAGAACCATTGCTCCAACTATAGACATAGTTGGTACCTGGAAACCCAACTACCTCTAACATACCGGTAGGTTCTGTACTAGATAATGCATCTCCCTTGGCTATAAGCCGGATTTCAAAGCTACTTTCACAGCCTAGAATCTCTAGTTCAAGAGGTTTACTGCATTCGTAGGAATTAACCATTTCTATAGTATATTTACCAGGACAGTACCCAGTAAAATTTACAAGGCCGTTTGAAAGTATTTGCCTGGTCTCAATGGTATCTAAATATTGCATTACATAAAATTTAACAGGAAGGGAAGTCGTATTGTCTCCTACTTTTATTTGAAAAGACCCATCGCAGGAATCTGCAGTCGGGTTTTTTATAGAGAAGATAGTCGCCTGACCTTGAATAGCTTCTGTCATCAATACAAAAGCTAAGAAAAAAATGGTACTCAGTATTGTTTTCATATTTATTTTTTTATATAATTCAATCAATTCCTTCCATGAAGGATTTTTTTTGTTATAACTCTATTTTCAACTATGATGGTTAAAAAATATATACCACTGGGATACTCAAAGTTTATTTTGAACGACTCGGTGTCCAAGGATTGCCAATTTTGTAATTGCCTTCCACTGCTATCGTGCAAGCGTATAGCGTTTATCTTCTTAAATTGAGTACTTACATTTACTTCTGTAATCGCGGGATTGGGGTATACCAAAAGATGTGCTTTGAGCTCACTGCGTCTTTCATCATTCAGAAATTTTTTAGCATATTTATACGCTGCGTATACATCTACAAGTCCATAACCCGCATTGCTATTAGGGAAGGACAGGGGTCGATCATTTCCACACAGTAGCCTTGGAATCACATTTGGTGATGCAGTTGTTTGTAATATATGTCGTATTAAATCTACTCTACCTGATAAAGCTGGTAACGCTGAGATCAATAAAGCCACAGATGCTGCCACATAGGGAGCCGATATACTTGTACCTAAAGAGTTTTCTATTGCACCAGATTTATTGTATGAAGGAATCTGTCTTCCTGGCGCTACAACATTTGGCTTCAATCTATTGGATCCATCTAAAGTGACAGGACCTATGCTACTGAAAATACTTATAGAATCGTTTTCATCCATTGCACCCACTGTAAATGCATTTTCTAATATGCTAGGCGGATTAAATAAACTACTACAACGAAAACTGCCATCATTTCCAGCGCTATTAACTACAAAAATCCCTGCAGCTACCAGGTTATTTATAGCTATGTCAAATACTGGATAAGAAGCTCTACTACAATTAGGGTGACCTCCACATCCCCAACTATTATTTATGATATCCGGCGCTTTTGAGGGATCCGGTCTTTTGTTATGGGAGTCTGTAGGCGCTAGATTCCATTCGAGGCACTCGAGCAATGTGGCTACATTGGAAAAACCTCCAAGTAATGCTCTTGTTGCTATCCATGTCGATTCAGGCGATACACTGATGTCGGGATCATTAGACGCAAACACGCTCGTGACTCTAGTACCATGACCTTCATCATCACAGGGCGACAAAGTATTTATGCCGCAAATACTCCCACCATTGTAAAATGGTGATGGAACTATTGCATCATGCCAATTATAATCATGTATAAAACTGCCATTGCTCCTATAGCCTCTATAATTGGTTTTAAGAGGAGGTATGAGGTCTACTCCAGTATCATTAGTGCATATCACGATGCCTTTACCCTTGAAGCCCAGAGCTCTTAAGCTATCTGCTTTAATTCTGACTATTCCCCAGGAAGGTATTTTAGTGGGTTCTCTGGACTCCAGAGAGGCTTTTGATTCACTTGGACTTTCAGTCTTTATATTATCCAAAAAGTAAGAATCATTATATATAATAACGCTTACTTCTTTCTTTCTACCTAAATGTTCAACCAGTGCTCGATCTGCCCTAGGTACATGTATTGCATTTACTATATAGAATGCTTTATACTCATACCCGTTTTTGGACAGATATTTTTTAATCTCTTGTTGAGTATTTTCTGATTCCACTTTCAAGGTGGTAAATACATACACTCCTTTTTCATTTTTGGAATTTAGGCGATCGGTATACCTTTTAAGGTCTTTATGAGTGCTATGCAAAATGCATAGGATGTCGGCTGTAGGGGCTGACTTGAGAGAGGTGATAATGTGTGGATCTACGTATGGGTCTTGGGAATAACCCATACCGTAAATGCAAAAAATAAATATTTTAATCAAATTTCGAAGTCTCATTATTTGTATTTTTATATAAAACTGTCGAATTAAGTCTAAGTTTAATGTTTGTCTACTGCTATAAATCATCGCTATTGTTATTTAAATTATCATTCCAATGAACTAAATCATAAGGATAATAAATACAGTCTTTGAAACTCGTGTCATCTAATCCCATGATTTTTACCACGGCTGCTGTTTCGAAGCTCCAGTAACCAAAATAAGTATTATGTATACTCTTGTGATTGTTATACCAACCAGTATTTCTATGTTCTTTATACCAATCTTTGGCAATAAATTCCTTCACTAATTTCTCAGCTTTAAGCTTATCTGGTTCAACGATTGACTGACGGAGTTTACCAAATAGTTTCCACCCATATTCATAACTCTCTTCTTCAATAACTGGTCGATCATTAAGTTTAGATCGAATTATAAATTCAAGTAAATGATCTTTCACTTGATCACGGTCAATAATTTTTACACATTTTCTAAAGTCTAATTCTGGAATATTAAACAAATAGCCTAATGACAGTATCCAAAGCATTTCATCATAGGTCGACAAACCATATTGATACAGTGTTCGGCCTTCATATTTTAATAAAACCACCTCAGTCGACCAAAATTGTGATAGCAAATTAGGAATCTGAAGGAAAATGGTCTTAAGGTTTTCAACAGGTGCTCCAGAAGTATATTTTGAGATTACATAATTCAATAAAATATCCAGACTGGCTTTATTAAACCAAACTATTCTTTCAGGTTTCACTTGACCACTATCCAATAATATTTTACGGTTCTCTACTTGTTTATTGTAGGTTTCGAAATAATTATTAAAATATTCTTGACTTTTTATATTCTGTCTTATCATAATTATTTTATCTAGGGCGTGAAGATTCCAATTACATTAGCACTTCCATCAAGTTCTTTATATATTGTCGAACCATCCGGGGCTACTTCTGCCAAAAGCCTTCTATAACCAGAAGCAGAGATGGCGTTAAATGTTGATGCATCAACGGCATTTTGCAATCTATTATTACTATTTATCCACGCATCGGTCATTTGTTTAGGTAGGCCAGTTGCAATATCAGCTGGATTCAGTGTAGCACTTCCAAACTTAGCTTCCACTATAAAATATTCATTACCCCTTTTAAATACCCCATCTATTCCAGTCTCACCCCATCCATCCAATAAAGATTGTTTACGATTATGCAATGGAATCATGCCTTTTTCGGTTAGGGTAACATCACTGGCTATTTCTCCAAATGCGCCTTTGGCTTGATTATTAGTGCCTACTATTTTACCAGAATATTTTTTGACTTCTGCATTCTGAATATAATATTTATCGTCTAAAATCCTTTTCGCTTTGATTATATCATCTATAGCACTTCTTCTGGTATTATCACTAGGCAATTTATCCAATAGGGCTTTTAATTTTAGTGCTTCCTGTTCTGGCACACCCTCTAAATATTTATCCAATTTCCTCAGCAATTCCACATCCGTACGCAATGCAGGATATTTTTGAAGGGCGTCATATCCTCTGGGCTTTATTAACCCTTTGACATAATT
>JAYSTG010000506.1:0-8422 GCA_043719965.1 Saprospiraceae bacterium
TTTTTGTTACTTTTTTTGCGGAAAAAAAAGTAAGACAAAATCAATTAACCCGTGTTTGTATTTTAGATAATTTACCCACTAAATACAGCGAAGAGCCAAATATATTTATCACAGGCATGTTGTTGGTAAAAAAATAAACTATACTCATAAAAAACGCAATATTTATAACATTCAAATGGTAGATAGTGATCTTAATGGCAACCTGAGTATTAGGCTAGCTAAAATGATGCAGATAAAAAATTTTTCCAATTTTACAATGCAAGAGACCGGAATGGGTCGTGAAGAAAACGAAACAAAATTATATGCTTACAAAAATGCTACCTACTCGATCAAACCCTGGGCAGCTAATAAAGAAAAATACACGCAACATACGACTAGAAAAGGAGAGCATCTAGCGATATGGAAACATGGAGAAGTTAATTATAGAATAAAAAACACAGATTCATCTTTGGTATATCAAATTAATAATAAGTACAAAGATGCCATTCATAAAAAAGATATAAATCACTATGAAGTGGTTAAGAGTTCTAAGAAAGCAATTTACGAATTGAAATCTTCGAATAGCTTGGTTTTGAATAAATTAGGTATGGAGATCGTGGGTAAAAAAATTATTCTATATGACTTAAGCCATAAGCAGAGCACCCCATCATTACCTTGCAGAAACATGATACTGGTTTTTTTGTATATAACTCAAATTTGGTAGGTTTTAAAGTCGAGAAAGTCAATGGCAAGCTCCTGGTGATTAGAAGTGGGGTAGTAAGCGAGCAATATGTGGTATTGGATTCAAAATAGCATCACTTTTCCCAATCAGTATGATAAGACTTACCAAACGGGTCTTCGGCTTTCTTATAGGTATGGGCCCCAAAAAAATCACGTTGTGCTTGGATCAAATTCATCGAAGAGTCCTTGGAAGTAATAGCTAATACATAATTTAATGCTGCCGAAATACAGGGTATCGCAAGACCATGCGCCAGACAAGTTGTAGTGGTATAAGTTAGGGACGGCATATGCTCCCAGATAAAGGGCAGTTGAGAAGATAAAATATTAGAATTTATTTTGAGTAGATTACTGACCTCTTCCATCATAGTCGATCTGATGATACAACCGTTAGTCCATATTCTAGCTGTTTCCGAGAGATTTATACTCCAGCTATATTGATTTGAAGCGGCTTGTATTATTTCAAAACCTTGATGATGATTGATCCATCTAGATATTGAATAAGCTTGCTTTAATTTATTTTCATCAAAAATTAAGGATAATTGTATGGGCAGTTTCAATGGATCATATAATATTCTTTCAGATTTCAATGATGAAATATATCTAGCAAAGAGAGCATCAGCTATTAATGTAGCAGGTATACCCTGATCTGCAGCAGCCCGGAGACTCCAACCTCCTGTACCCTTACTTCCACCAATATCTGCAATGCCATCGATTGTATAGTTGCCATCAGTGTTATGTCTTAAGATTTTAATCGTGATTTCTAATAAATAACTTGATAATTCACTTTGCTGCCATATTTCAAAAAGCTGAGCGATTTCTTCATTGGACTTTCCTGTTCCCTTTTTTAGTATCCAATAGACTTCTGATAGTAGTTGCATTTCTACGTACTCAATACCATTGTGGATCATTTTCACGAAATGACCGGCGCCACCTGATCCTATATATCCACTACAAGGCTTGTTATTTTTATCTTTAGCAGCAATGGCATTGAGTATATCCTTGATAGCTTCATATGCAATCTGATCACCTCCAGACATAATAGCTGGTCCCTTCAATGCGCCTTGCTCACCCCCTGACACTCCTATGCCAATAAAATAAATTGAATATGTAGCTAAATCTACCTTGCGCCGTTCTGAATCCTGAAAATGAGAATTGCCTCCATCCATGATGATATCTCCAGCGCTTAATAATGGCTTTAATTTTTGGATGGCGTCATCCACGGCCTGACCTGCAGGTATCATTAAAAATATTTTTCTAGGTAATGAAAGAGAGTGCACAAAACTTGATATTTCATCAAAGCCTTGTGCAAGTGATAATTCTGAAAATTCCTGGATGGTATTTTCAGCAACTTTTACTTCTTTTCCATCGATATTTTGATTGAATAAAGAAAGTTTGATTCCTTGGGATGCCAAATTTCTGGCCAAACTTTTACCCATTACACCTAGCCCGAAGAGACCAAACTCAGATAATCCTAGATTTCGAATGATATGATTTATGATTTGGTCCGGAGCTTGATCGATAGGCATATGTATACCATACGGGGGATATTGCATGGTGTTTAGCTGAGAAGATAAAAGCCCTGGGGGCATAAAATGATCTTTGCGAGCCTCCATACGACTAGAGATGAGGTCATAGTCTCCTTTGAGCACAATCCAATGAATAGTACAATTCAGATTTTCAGTTAAGATTTGCCTGTATGTTTCTTTTAATGCTGAGCACGTAATGATAGCGCCTTCTAATTTGGAATGATGGAGTGCAAGATCATGTAAAGCATTCAACCAGGATATTCGATCATGATCATCCAGCGGGATGCCAGCTTTCATTTTATTTTTATTTTCTATAGAATGGAAGTCATCGGCATCAAAGTATGGGGTATTTATTTTTTGAGATAAAAGTTGCGCAATGGTAGTCTTCCCTGACCCTGAAACCCCCATGATGAAATAGATGTCAGCCATTTAAAGATAATTTGATGCAAGATAACCTATGTAAGCGTATCTATTGGAGCGTTAGCTTGAATGGGTGTATGGCAGATTTCCCATTTTGATGGCTAGAAACAACTTATTTAAAGCGCATTGTAGGGAAATTTGCCACACACCCGCTTGAATTCAATTATTTAATAGTTCGACCTTCTATTCATAGGGATTTTTTAATTTTTCAAGCATACCATTACCAAAGGGCATTTTTGAGTCGACATTACATTGCCTATCTTTGCAAGGATGAATGATTTTTTGATACCGGCTTCAAATCCGCCTGCTAAAATAAAACCAGGTCATATTGCATGGCGCTCTCCTTCCAATATTGCTATCGTAAAATATTGGGGTAAGTATGGACAACAATTCCCATCGAATCCATCATTCAGTATGACGCTTGAAAATGCATATACGGAGACTCATTTATTCTATAAATCAAAGACTGTAGGCGAAGAAGCCTTGACTTATACATTTGACAATCAAAAGAATCGCGCTTTCGAGGCTAGAATCCAACTAGTAATAAAATCCTGGAAAGAATATTTTCCTTTTTTAGATACTATTCAGTTAGATATTCATTCGAAAAATTCGTTTCCACATTCTACTGGCATAGCTTCATCGGCTTCGAGTATGAGCGCCTTGGCATTGTGTGTGGTAGCGCTGGAACAATTGATCTATAAACGATTTACAGATAAAGAATTTTTCCAAAAGGCATCCTATATGGCGAGATTGGCATCTGGGAGCGCCTGTCGGTCCGTGTATCCTTGTTTCTCTATTTGGGGAAAAACAGATCATGTGCAAGGTAGTCATGATGCTTATGCGATTCCGATGGAACGGTTTCATCCGATCTTTGCTACTTTTCAAGATGATATTGTGATCGTAAGTAGTGATGAAAAAAAAGTAAGCAGCTCAGCTGGTCATGCACTCATGAATGATCACCCTTTTGCTGAAAGCAGGTATGCTCAGGCTAGAAAGCACGCGGAAGAATTGAACCAAATATTAAAATCCGGTGACCTTGAACGATTTGGCGAAATCGCAGAAATGGAAGCGATGACCCTGCATGCATTGATGATGTGTTCTCAGCCAAGTTACACACTCATGGTGCCTAATACTCTGAATGTGATTAATAAAGTAAGAGCATTTCGACAGGATACTAAGCTACCTGTTTATTTTTCATTGGATGCAGGACCCAATCCCCACATACTTTACCCTGCTTCGATCAAAGCAGAAGTAGAAACATTTTTAATGAATGAAATCAAACCTCTGGCGGAAGAAAATAAAATCATCAGAGATCAGTGCGGTACAGGACCTGTCCAGATCAGTTAGGAAGTTTTATTTCATCGGAAGGCTCGATCATATTCGTAGCCGGTGGTTCAGGAAAAATGGGTTGCGAGGTTTCTTCAGTGATTAAGGGTAATGAATTAACCAAAGAAGTATAGGGTTTTTTCCAGAAGATAGCTTTAGTGTTAAAGATATAGACTAATAATAATACTTGTAAAAGAATGGCTATTAACGACCCTTCATAACCGAAGGACGCTCCAGTAATCCTGGGATATCCTATATCTTGAAACTGGATAAAGCTATGGACATCGATTCCGCTTACATTAAAATCAAAGAACCCTGCCTGCATAAAATTCCAGCCTGCATGAAATCCGGCACAGATCCATATATTTCGATAAATGATAAAGCATAAGGCCATAATAGTCCCTCCTAATAAAATGTTTGTAAATCCGAGCCACGTAAAATTTTCATTACCAATATGCATCAATGCAAAAACAGATGCAGAACATATAACTGCGACGATAGTACCTAATCGATACTCCAACATAGGAATTAAGAAAGCTCTGGTCAGGATTTCTTCCCCCGTACTTTGAACAATAAAGAAAAATAAAAAGCCCAGGATAAAAAGCCAATGATTTGAAACAGGTAATAAAGTAATTTGTTGGAATGCCAATAAGATCAAAAAACCCGGTATGATCATAATCATACTCCAACCCCATCCCTTGGCAAAATAAAGTAAAGGCTTAGAGGAATGATACCCCAGTCCTACCATAGGTCTTTGAAATAAAAATGTATGGACGAACATGGAAGCGACAGTAAAAGCAATTAATAAAGGAATGTAATTGAACCATAGTAATGGAAATGGATTAGTCTCTTCATTGATAATCCCTAAAGTCAAATAAGACAAAGGGTCCAGTTTTAAAAGATATAATAATCCAAATAAGACTCCACACACCAATGCAAATCCAATAGCAAACAATATTATTTCAGCGATGGCCCAACCGATTGGAATTATAGTTTTTTTCATTTATTTATTGACTTTTCTTCAAATAAGCTATCAAAATCTGAGTTTTCTGTTTTCATCCAGCGATCCCAAAATGTAAAATATAATCCAAAATTGAAATGAAATTGGCTGTGATGGTGAGCATGATGAGTCGCTCCAATCCACCATTTGCCAAACCAATGACGATGAGTACCTTCTGGATAAATTTCATGATTCAAATGATTGATAACACTGGTCCCAGTCATGATAATTAATAGTACGATCAAAGAAAGAATGTGGATTGGAATAATGAATATCATCATAAAAATTGGTAATCCCTGTAATAAACTCTCGAGCTGCGGAAATGAAAAAGAAGTCCAGGAGGTCGTCGTCAAACTTTCATGATGGGTACGGTGAATCCAGCGATAAATGGATGGTCTATGCATCCATCGATGAAGCCAGGCGTAGTAAGTTTCATGGATAGCCAATACCAAGCATATGCTGAGGAGCATCCATATCATTGGATACTCAGACTTATCAAAATAAATAGCAGTCCCTCCGGTTTGCCACGCGTAAAGCACCTGGGTCCCTAAACATGCAAAAATCAACGAAGTGACGAAAGAATAAAAAATCTCTCTTTTGATTTGGCCATTTTTGAGGGGAGTGGTTGAGATCGTATTGGACACAAACCGAGCAGCAAAACGCATAAAAATCAAATAATAAAACAGACCAGCCAGGATCAAATACCTTAAAAATATTGCGAACGTTAACACGCTGAAAGTCAGTAGTACATTGGTTATCGAACCTTGACTTAAATCAATCATTCCCTGATGTAAATCTACTACAATTAGTGATGCTGAACCCTAGGCTGTCTAAATTGATGTCATGGCTCTGTAAAAATAAAACTTGACAAGTTTTAAAAAATGATATATATTTGATATCAAAATGATATTAAAATGAAAAATGAATTGGTAATTAAGCCGATGAACGGCTATACTTTGTTTGCAGTATTTTCTGCACTTTTTTTTGGAGGATTAGCATGGGCACTGTTGAGTGAAATAAGATGGCCGGGTATTTTGATGATGGCCATAGGATTACTCATCATACTTCCGGGATTTTTTCTAGTTAATCCTAATGATTCCAAGATTTTACTTTTGTTTGGTGAGTACAAAGGCACAGTGAAAGACAATGGTTTTTTCTGGGCCAATCCTCTTATGGGCAAACAAAAAGTCTCCCTCCGTGCTAAAAATTTTGATAGTGAACGGATAAAAGTAAATGACAAACTAGGTAATCCAATTCTCATCAGTGGGATTGTAGTGTGGCGAGTAAGCAATACATTTAAAGCTGCGTTTGAAGTTACCGACTATGAGAGTTTTGTCAAAGTACAGTCTGAGGCCGCATTACGACAATTGGCAGGATCGTATCCCTATGACAATTTTGATGATGGACAACATGATATCACCTTGCGATCTGCACACACTGAAGTCAATGATGCATTGGAAGGACAGTTGCGTGAACGACTTCAAATGGCAGGTCTGGAAGTGATCGAGGCTAGATTGGGTTACCTAGCATATGCACCGGAGATAGCCAGTGCCATGTTGCGTAGACAACAAGCTGAAGCTGTAGTAGCCGCTCGAATGAAAATCGTAGAAGGTGCAGTAGGTATGGTTGATTTGGCATTAAAGCAACTCTCCTCGAAAAATATCATTGAATTAGACGATGAGAAAAAAGCGGCTATGGTCAGTAACCTTATGGTCGTATTATGTAGTGATAAGGATGCTACTCCGATAGTAAATACGGGTACTTTGCATCAGTAACTAGGCTTTATGGAAAAGAAAAAGTTTGTACTTCGTGTCGATGAGCGATCTATGAAAGCTCTGGAAAAATGGGCAGCGGATGAAATCCGTAGCCTCAATGGTCAGATCGAGTACATTCTTTCGAACGCATTGAAACAAGCAGGTAGGCAACCAAAGAAAAAAGATCCTGAAAAGTCAAATCATTAATTTCTATAAAAATTGTTTAACGTATAACTATTAAACCTTAATTTTGTAATTCATAAAATAGTTGTATTACATGAATGAATCTTATCTTGATCGAATAACAATTAATTCTGAAATTGCTCATGGAAAACCATCCATTAGAAATTTAAGATACACTGTTGAGGGTAACTTGGAGTATTTAGCTGGTGGTGATACTTTTGAAGAATTACTTTATGAATTTCCAGATTTAGAAAAGGAAGATTTGCAAGCATGCCTTCAATATGCTGTAATTCATATGAAGCAAAAGTTTGCTGAAATAAAAGTTGCATGAAATTTATTATTGATGCGCAGCTTCCGCCTTCGTTAAAATATTTGTTTAGGGATAAAGGTTTTGAATGTATTCATTCCTTAGACTTAGAAGATAAAAATTTCACTACAGATCGATATAATGAATATGTCATCTACAGAAAAGTGGATTGTTGTATCAAAAGACAAGGATTTTTTTGACAGCTTCATATTGAAAGGGGAACCATATAAATTGATTATCGTAAAATTGGGAAATACCTCTACAAAGAAATTAAAACAGGTATTTGAAGATCAATTTGATGAGATCATAAAAACGCTTCAAAGTGAAGATTTGGTGATGCTTAATCGAACCAACCTAGGTATAAAATTTTGAACCTCAAATACATTATTAATCACATAAGAGATATCTTGATTTTGCCGTTTTCAGTGACGGTAGTTATCCCATATTTGATCTACATGCATACCCCAAGCCTGATTCCTGGGGTTTTAGCCATAAAAATATTATCCTTGATTTTGTTTTTGACTGGATTGGTTTTGTTCAGTTGGACTATTTATCTTTTTCAGACCTTGGCTAAAGGTACATTGGCTCCGTGGACTGATAAACAAAAATTGGTGACTTCAGGGCCTTATCAATATTGTAGAAATCCAATGATCACTGGTGTGGTCTTGATATTGGCAGGTGAAGCGCTTTGGTTTAGATCGATGTCGATATTGATATGGACTTGTGTTTTTATAGTAATAAATACTTGTTTTTTTGTCTTTAGAGAGGAGCCCTTTCTGGAGCAAAAATTTGGTGATGAGTACAAAAAATACAAAAGCAAGATCCCCAGATGGATTCCGAATTGGTATAGAAAATTATAAACGGCCTAGTTGGATCGTTTTAATTAAGGACCGGATCACTGAAAAAATGGTCAACCAAATCCCAATAGACATGCCGTAAATAATAAATAATAACCAAAAGGGAGTTCGAAATGGAGTAGACCATAAAGTCCGTTGGTCAAAAAAATCTTTTTGTGCTTTCAAAGTCGTAGTTGGTCTTTTTTAGGATCAAAGCATCAATTAATTCCGGGTTTTTATTGTGTTTAATACATGTCGACCCACTTTTTTCCCTTGATCGGCTCCGGTAAGAATAGCAGGCATATAATGAATCCCTCCAAAAAATCTACTTAAGCAAGCTTCTTCTGCAG
>JAYSTG010000507.1:0-8421 GCA_043719965.1 Saprospiraceae bacterium
TCAAGATGCTAAGTAAAGTTTTTGCATTTTCGAATCTTTTTTTATGGATAATAACCTGCCTATTTATTTGCTGTAAACCCAAAGTCAGCTCATTACCCATATTGGGAGATATTGATTTATCGGGCGGTGACACGGTATATCACGAGATTCCAGATTTTATATTTGCCGATCAACACGGAGATTCGATTTCGAAACAAAAGCTTAAAGGAAAAGTATATGTAGCAGATTTCTTTTTTACTAAATGCCCTACGATATGTCCTAAGATGTCGCAACAAATGCTTCGATTACAGGAACAATATATAGAACGAACTGATTTCAATCTGCTGTCACATTCTATCGATCCTAAATACGACACGATAGCGGCTTTGAAAAAATATGCCGATAAATTGGGGATAGGTGATTCAAAGACCTGGCATTTTCTTTCTGTTCCAAAAGATCAATTGAATCGCATTGCCAGGAGTTATTTAGCAGCTCTCCAGGAGGACAATGCTTCTCCGGGAGGTTTTACTCATTCAGGTCATTTTCTACTCATCGACAGGCAAAGTCATATCCGATCCTTTTGTGATGGCACCAAGCCTAAAGATGTGGATAGACTGATGACTGAAATTGATTTTCTTTTGAATGAAACTAAATAAGATTGTCTTCCTGTGGTTGAGCTTGAGCGGTATCGCCCTACAAAATTGCCAATCGGAAGGGAAGACTATTTACCTTCAAGTTTGTGGCAATTGTCATATGGAAAATGGTTTGGGTTTCAAACGGTTGATTCCACCCTTGGACCCAGAAGCTTTTGTTCAGCGTCGATCTCAATTAGTATGCACTGTCTTGACAGGGGTGAATGACTCGATTTCAGGTAGCTTTATGCCTGCTTATGCCCATCTTAGTGATATTCAAATTTCTAATGTGTTGAATTTTATACGGCATACAGCGGCTTTGCCAGGTAAAGCTTTTACCGACGCCGAAGTCAGTGAAGGTCGATCCCTATGTGAATAAAACAAAAATCATTAAGTTTTAAACCCTCGGTTTAGCTTCGACTTACTAGTTTATCTATAAATTTGTAGAAACCATTCATCCGTCCAATGTATACTTCCCAAACCAAATTCGAAGCCGTATCGACCATTATCTATCCTGATGCAGCTCAAGGATCTGCGGCTGTAGCTCGCGAGATTAGTGATCTGATCAGGGCTAAAGCTGCAAAAAAAGAATTTTGTGTACTCGGATTAGCAACCGGTTCTACTCCAATCCATTTGTATAAAGAGCTCATAAGGCTGCATCAAGTAGAGCAGTTAAGTTTTAAAAATGTTATCACCTTCAATCTGGATGAATATTTTCCCATCGCCTCCACGGCTCTTCAGAGTTACGTAAGGTACATGAAAGAAAATTTATTTGATTCTATTGATATACCTGCTGACCAAATACATATACCAGATGGGTCCATAGCCAAAGCTAATGTCCCTGCTTTTTGTCAAGCCTATGAAGAAAAAATAAAATCTGTAGGCGGCATAGATTTACAGATTTTAGGCATAGGTAGATCAGGCCATATAGGGTTCAATGAGCCAGGCTCTGGGATTAACTCTTTGACACGATTGATTTCTTTGGACTTTATGACAGTACTAGATGCGGCCAGTGAGTTTTTTGGTGAAGAAAATGTACCTAAAAATGCAATCACAATGGGTATCAAAACCATACTTTCAGCACGCAGGATTATTTTGATGTCATGGGGTGAAGGAAAGTCAAAAATTATTCACAAAGCCCTGGAAACACCCATCAATGATGGCGTACCAGCCACCTATCTGCAAAGGCACGAAAACACTACATTCGTTATAGATGAAGCTGCTGCCAGCCATCTTACCAGGATCAAAACCCCCTGGCTGGTGGATACCTGTAGTTGGGATGAGGCTCTAATCAAAAAAGCGGTGATTTGGCTTTCAACCAAACTCGATAAACCTATCTTAAAACTTACCAATCGCGACTATGCAGAATACGGCATGGGGGATATCATCACCGAGCATGGTAATGCCTATTCGATTAATATAGAAGTTTTTAATAAATTACAACACACGATTACAGGTTGGCCTGGAGGAAAACCCAATGCCGATGATACTCATCGCCCTGAACGAGCTGAACCGGCACATAAAAAAGCCATTATCTTCTCCCCGCATCCTGACGATGATGTGATATCTATGGGAGGTACTTTTATCCGCCTCGTGGATCAAGGCCATGAAGTGCATGTCGCCTATCAGACGAGTGGCAATATCGCTGTATTCGATGAAGATGTGATTCGATTTGCGGATTTCATACGAGACTTTCACGATACCTTTAAACTAGACAAAACAACGGCTAGTAAAATGTACCTCGAGATCAAAAGTCAATTGGAAAACAAAAAACCGGGAGAGGTCGATAAGAAGGAAGTTCAGATGATTAAAGGTTTGATTCGTCGAGCAGAGGCCAAAGCAGGATGCCGATATGTAGGTATACCAGATGAACATGCCCATTTTCTCAACTTGCCATTCTACGAAACCGGATTGGTCAAGAAAAAACCAATAGGCCCTGAAGATGTCAAGATTACTAAAGATCTTTTGATGAAGATTCAACCCCATCAGGTCTATGCAGCAGGTGATCTCAGTGACCCCCATGGCACTCATCGAGTATGTCTGAATGCCGTAATACAATCTCTAGCAGAGCTCAAACAAGATCGTGTTGGTTGGATCGACCATTGTTGGCTTTGGCTTTACAGAGGCGCCTGGCAGGAGTGGGAAATGGAAAATATAGATATGGCTGTACCACTATCTCCCGATGAACTGATGCGTAAGCGTAAAGCAATTTTCAAACACCAGTCTCAAAAAGACAGACCGCTATTCCCAGGATCAGATGCTAGAGAGTTTTGGCAGCGAGCAGAAGATAGGAATCGGGGTACTGCTAGTATGTATAACAAACTTGGATTGGCAGAGTATGAAGCCATTGAGGCATTTAAAAGATATTTTTATTAGAATATTATGACGATGAAGACACGGTTCGTGAATATATTAATGTTAACATTCACTGCTCTATGGGCTAGAAGTACCGAGTTAGTGAAAATTGACAACCATTTTACTATTAGTTTCCCATCTCATCCCGATGCCTTAGATACACTTGGACAAAAAGTCTACGATTATTCTGATGCGAATGGTTATTATGCTGTCATAGTCCAACCCAATTCTATAAAAGAAGACAAGCTGATGGATCTCGATCTAAGCAAATTTTATCAGACCATGTATGAGAAACTTCAGATGCCAAGTCAACAGTGTCAAATGATCAATAAGTCCCAGTTTAATATAGGTGACATTCAAGGTGTAGAATTTTTCACCCGATGTGCGGAAGACCCTGAGTTCCCTGACATCCGTTACAAAAGAATGCTGGTGTATAAATCCAATTTATACATTATTGACCACTGGGCTTACAAACCCCAATTGGCAACCGCAGAACAGAATAAAAATACTTTTTTCCTTTCGATGACTCCCATAAAAGATGAAAATGAAGCGATCATCCCCTCCGGGATTCCTGAACCAACTGCTCCTTCCGATACTTCCATTCCTTCCAATTATATCTGGATAGTGGGATTGGTGCTTGCTTTAGGGTTGATCTTATTATTTAGCAGAAAAAATTCAAAGAAATAGTTAAAGCTCAGTATTAGACTGGTTAACCATTCAATATTCTTAATTTTGCGCTCTTAGTATTCAAAATAAGAGACATTACATGAAAAAAATTATAATATCCTTATGGGCCATAGTTGCGCTCATTTCGTGCAAGTCAGACAGTAAAGACTTGGCAGTTTTACAGCAAGGTAAATCCAATTTCCGTATCATCTATGGCGAAAAAACCACTGATAGCTTAGCACAGGCTATAATTACTTTTAAAAATAACCTCAAAATCATCACTGGAGTAGATTTTCCTTCTTTCGCAGACATCGTAGGACCACAGGATCAAGAGATTCTAATCGGCAAAAGTAATAGGACTTCAAAATATGAAAAATCCTTACCCTTGGATCGACTCGGCGCCAATGGCTATTATTCAGGTGTAAAAGATCAAAAATGGATCATCGCCGGCAATACATCGACTGCTCTGGTAGAGGCACTTAATGATATTATTACTGAATTAGGTGCTGCAAAACATGTAGAATCCATGACCCATTTTAGTCAGCTAAAGAACCTCACTATTCCGGGCGGCACCGGCAAGATATTCAAGCCATCTTTTTCTTATCGCCAGGCCATCAATCCCTATGCTCTCAATCCCGAGTACCGAGCATTTAATCAATTGAACATAGATAACCAAAAAGACTGGGGTACCTGGGCTTATGCTATGGAACGCATCTTCCCGTCAGAGTCTTATTTCAAATCGAATCCAGATTTTTTTGCTACGATTGGAAACAAGACGACATCGAATCAAATCAATTTTTCCAATCCTAAGATGCAAGAATCATTGGAGAAAAATTTAGAGGTATGGACTATGACCAAAGGCAGAGCCAGGTATTGGTCTATCAGCCCCTATCCTAATCATATCGTAAGTGAAGATGCACTCACAGCGGCATCCATAAAAGAAACTGGTAGTGCAGCCGGGGCATTATTAAAATTAGTTAATGCAGTAGCTGTAAAAAACAAAGATCGTCAACATGCTATATGGCTAGATGGCCCTTATAGAATAGCGCCTAACTCTATTACTCCGGCTCCCAATGTCATGATCGTATTGGATACCAAAGATGTGGATCATAGTGTATCACTTGCGGAAGGTAAGAGTAATGAAGTATTTCGAAAAGATTTGGCTGACTGGAAAAAATTGACTTCCAATATTGCTGTAGTCTCCCATCTCACGAATGAGAAAAACTTTATGATGCCTTTCCCCAATTTATTTAGTCTGCAAAAATCGTTGCAATACTTACAACAACAAAGTGTAGAAAAAATAATATTCAATGGGGTGAGCGGACCTGGGTCCTCTATGAGTGATCTAAAATTTTATGTTGCCTCCAATTTGGCATGGAATGCAAATCAGCATGTAGATACATTGATTTGGAGATATTGCGACAATACATATGGCCAAGCAGCTAAGTCTATGACCGGCTACATCAAAGCATTGGAAACTGCAGTTTCCAGCAGCCAATCCAGACTTTCGGCATATGGTACACCGGCAGAAGGATTTCGATCCTGGTTGACACCTAATAACATCAATCAACTATATTCTTATTTTAATGCCACTACCACTCTAGCTAGTAACAATTCAGAACTAAAGTCAAAGCTGGATAAAGACCGACTTTCACTAATCTATACCCAACTTGAAGTCGCCAAATCGATGGGCACTAAGACTTTTGGATATTTTATGAATATTGGTGCACTGGCTCAATTGGTAAAACAAGACAATCCATTAGGTAAAAAAGGCACCGAAAATCTAGCCAATAGAAAGATCAGCTGGGGTGTAATCCAAGGCATGCGAGATCTATTGACCCAGTTTGTAAATGACTGTGATATCAATGCCATACGGGTGATAGATGACCAAGGCACTACACCGGCACAGTTTCGTGATCAGATCTTAAAATATTTGGATCAAAAAATTCAAACTCATGCAGGTTTCAAACAAGGAACTATATCTTTTAATGTATCTCCAGATCCCTATTTTGGAGATGGGGATCAAACCATGCTGAATGATGGTGTTTTAGGCATTGCAGAAAGCCCAGTTTCCAATTGGATTGGTCTATCAGGTGGTGATTGTGAGGTTTCCTGGACTTTGGGCAAAGACACGACTATGTCAGCGGTGGATGTTCGATTCCTACAAAGGACTGATGTACGGGCTTGGTTGCCACAGACTGTTACTTGCCTGGTGACAACGGACGGTACCACATGGACAGCTGTAAAGACTCAAAGCCTGCCTTCATCGAATGCTGTATCTCAACTTCAAACCATAAACTTTAATTTCGGCAAACGATCCATCCGTGGAGTCAAAATCAAAACCAAATCGATAGCAATCTGTCCTGGAGACAATAACCATGCTGGCTCTCCGGCTGTAGTTTTATTGGATGAAATAGTAGTAAGATAAACCCAAATAAGCTTTAGAGAACTCTAAAGCTTATTGACGATTGATTTTGATTATGATTCATATGAACGAAATAAATCCGGTGTGTACTTAGGAGAATATGCTTGCTGGTGAATTTAACTTCAGAATGCGATAGAAGAAGCAGCTTTTATGATTGGTCTCGAGCGAAATGGAGATATTGTAAAAATGGCATCATTTGTTCCTTTATTAGCCCAAAAAAACTTTACCCAATGGAAAACAGATTTGATCTTTTTTGATAATTCGAGTATATGCCTGACTCCAAATTATTTTGTACAAAAATTATTTTCACTTAATCGGGGTGAGCTATATATAAACAATATCATTAGTAATTCTCACTTGGACAGTGCACTCGCTGCATCCGCAGTGCATGATCCGAAATCCGTTGAGTTAATATTAAATTTTGTAAATACAGGAAACACATCCGGATCATTCAAGATAAATCTCTCCTATCTTAAATCAATTGAGTCACTTGGCCGAGTGTTACTATTGACCGGAGATGCTAATGATGAAAATACATTGGAACAACCGAATCGGGTAGCACCCATGTATTCAACTAAGCTGATTAATAAACTATTTGACTATGCTGCACCACCGATGTCATTATCCATTATTCGGCTTAAAATAACTATGTAATGTTCTCAAAAATATAATTTCAAGCATTTATGAAATCCAGGTCATATAGATTACTTATATATCTTATTATCTTACTGATTTATGATTCAGTGGCTCAGCATAGTGCAAAAAACCCGTTGATTTTTGCAGATGTACCCGATATGGCTATGATACGAGTGGGTAGCAAGTATTATATGAGTAGTACTACCATGCATCTCAGTCCCGGCCTACCTATCCTGAAATCAACCGATCTGGTCAATTGGAAACTGATAAACTATGCCTATGATACCTTAGCCGACATGGATGATTTGAATCTCGTAAATGGAAAAAATGCATACGGGCGAGGATCGTGGGCTAGTAGCCTACGCTATCATAAAGTCATGTATTATGTTACCACTTTTGCTTCCACCACAGGTAAAACATATATATTCAAAACAAAAGATATAGAGAAAGGAAACTGGGAAAAAATATCATTCAGCCCTTCTTACCATGATCATAGCTTGTTTTTTGATGATGATGGGAAGATCTATCTGATCTATGGTGTAGGACATTTAAAAATACTTGAACTAAAAGAAGATCTATCAGGGATAATACCCGGCACAGAAAAGACTTTGATAGAAAATGCAAGTGCACCTGCCGGGGACAATATTGGCCTGAAAGCAGAAGGTTCGCAACTATTCAAAATTAAAGGCAAGTATTATTTATTTAATATCACCTGGCCCAAAAGTGGTATGCGTACAGTAGTAATCCATAGATCTGATCATATTACCGGGCCATGGGAAGGTAAGCTTGGCTTGCAAGATCTGGGTGTGGCTCAAGGGGGATTGATAGATACTGAACACGGCCAGTGGTATGCCTATTTATTTAGAGATTATGGAGCGGTAGGTCGCATACCTTATCTTGTTCCTATTTCTTGGATAGATGGTTGGCCTGTATTGGGTAATGATGGGAAAGTACCTGAGTTTTTACCTTCATTACCGGTAAATAAATCACTGATACCTCATTTAATACATTCAGATAATTTCACGCGTAAAAAACACGAACCTGTATTACCATTAGTATGGCAGTGGAATCATAATCCTGATTATGCCCTATGGTCTGTAACCGATCGCAAAGGTTTTCTTAGATTAAAATCAGGTAGGTTAGATACTTCGATAGTGACAGCTAGAAATACTCTATCACAGCGCACTGTAGGACCACGATGTATCGGATCTACTTTCATTGATGTTTCGAACCTAAAAGAAGGTGATATAGCAGGTCTGAGTTTATTGCAAAAAAATTATGGTTTAGTAGGAGTGACTATAGAAAACGGAACAAAAAAAATATTAATGATCAATATGGGATCAGGCCAACCAATCACCCAAGCGCAAATACCAATTACTCAAAACAAAATATATTTTAAAGCCGATTGTGATTTTACAGATAAAAAAGACATTGCTCATTTTTTTTATAGTTTTAATGGAAAGAATTGGATACCGATCGGCCAACCGTTAAAAATGACTTATACATTACCTCATTTTATGGGATACCGCTATGGATTGTTTTATTACGCAACAAAAAATAGAGGAGGGTATGCGGATTTTGATTGGTTTAAAATAAATGAATTTAAATGAAAAAGTGTATGAATAACTTACCGACAATATTTAGTCTGATCTTTAGTATTGCATGTATAGGCAATGCTCAGGTAAAAGATATGCAGGCCATCAATGACTTTGATGTATTCAAAGCGGA
>JAYSTG010000508.1:0-3098 GCA_043719965.1 Saprospiraceae bacterium
ATGAACGGGCCTATCAGTTGATCACACAAGTAGCAGGTCGTGCAGGGCGAAAAGCAAATTTGGGTAAAGTGATTTTGCAAGTATATAATCTAAATCATGCGGTGTTAAAATATATCCTCGCCTATGATTTTGAAGGTCTTGCCGAAAAGGAACTCCAGGATCGCCAGGTATCAGGCTATCCTCCATTTCTGAGAATGATAGAGATCACCGTAAAACATAAAAAAGAAGTCTTAGTAGACCAAGCCTGTTTAAAACTGACTCAATTATTACAGCAACGATTTGGGGACCGGGTCATAGGACCGCTATTGCCTGGTATTCCGAGATTAAGAAATTTTTATTTGCGGACTATCCTGATTAAAATGGAAAAAAGTATTCAATTGCTAAATGAGGTAAAATTGGAGATCAGGCAAAAAATTCCCGAGGTGATGAAGATACCTGGCTTGTCGACCACTAGATTTAGTGTGGATGTAGATCCGGGCTAGAGGCAATAAAGGTAGAAAACCACATTGAACGTTCCGTACTTGGTTCCAGTTAACATTAAAAACAGTTGATATTTATTGACAAATAATTGAAGCATGTCTTGCAATTTGTTGCCATTTACCCTTTTTCTTCATCCAAATATTTGTGAACCGCCTTTTATAGGCTTGACCAGCTTTGGCTCCAGGGATATCATTTCTGGAAACAAATAATTCAAATCCCATAGTAATAACAATATTTTTTTGAATCTGTACTCGTTCAATCGTTCTTTCAAAGGTACTATAGTTAATCATGCCCGCTTTCTGTAATTGTAAGACGGAATCTCGGCTTTCAGTTATTTGATTTCTTGGGTTGTTTACCAAAAATTCAGGGGCCCAAAGTAGTTGCAGTGTGTTCGAGTCAGCATTTAAAATTGCAGTCATTACAGCTTGCTCCAATTTTCGTATCTCATCTTCCGTTTTGGAGTTGTCTTGTGCAGTTGTTCCAAATGTCACAATAATAAAAGCGATGAGAATATAATATTTTGTCATTCTGTGCTATTTCTATTTAATGATAATCAATATATTTACAGATAAGATAACGAACTGATCATACCGCCCTGCAGCTAGGTCATTGTTGCACTCATCAGTCCATAAAAGTATGAAATTTTATGTTCCGTGTCGTCGTACGTTACTGGGCTTTTATCCTTATGAAATTCAAAGTAGCTTAATAAGCCAAAGTCACCCGAACACATTGCTGTATGCGTCAGTAAGATACCTAGGATGGTTAATATCCAAGCAGGCTTAACCACAAATATAAGTGCTGCCAACAAAGTCGTGATTACCACAAATGGGGCAAGTGCCACAATTTCAAATTCTTTTTTGTTCGCAACAAATTTATCTGCCAGCGCCATAAAGTAAAATTTTTTAAGGTTTACATCATAAGAAGTATTTGTCGCCCCCTGTGACTTATATGCTAATACATGAATGAATTCGTGCAGTGGGACCAAAAGAAACGCAATAGCCAGTCCATACGCAAAGTGAGTAAATCTAGTCTCCAGAGTATAATCTGGCATGTCAGAACCATTCACAAAAAAATACCCAGCCAGTCCAATGACGATTATATTACTCAGGCAGTAAAATACAGTATACTTTATCCTTTTTTTCAAATATGTCCGTATGAACGGTACCAGTTCTTTGTGGCCTAACTTATCCAGTAGCACGTACCCTGTGGCTGATAACTCGTCTGGTCTAAGTTTCATAAATTTGGGTGTGGTTGTTAAATGGTATTGACGCTTATATGTAGGAAATATCGCCAAGTAAAAATATAAAATGTCATCTATTAAATTTTCAAATTTTATAAAAGTTTTAAGCGGATGGCCATTTCTATTCCTATCCTTTCCTCTTCCTAAGCACCAAGTCGTAATCAGCTATTTTAGCAAAAGCTACTCTGCTGTTTGACAGAGTTATTGAGGTTATATATTGTTCATTGGCTAGGCTGGACATTTTATTCAAATGTTACAAAATATTCCAGAATTTGTTTTTTTCATTCCTTGCCTACTGAAGGGCAGTGAAGGCTACTTCCATACTATATCTCAATTGATATTTTAACTTTCCCACCTAATCCCTTTTCAACAATATCATACAATGTCCTTAATGTAATGTTACTACCATCGTTTTCAACCCTTGAAATATATGTTCTCTTTTTATCGACTAAGTCAGCGAGCTGATTCTGGGTTAACTGCTTCTCTTCTCGAGCTTTTCTTAATAATAAACCGATCTTGAAAGTCTCAAAATCTCTGTCTAATTCATCTCTTCTTACAGTGCCCTTTTTTCCGTAGACTGTGTTTTTTATTTCCTTCCAACTTTTTGTTTTCATTTTACTTGTTTTTTAGTTCAATATATTCTTGCATTAGTTTCATGGCTTTTTTAATCTCATTTGGGGGTGTCTTCTGTGACTTTTTTGTAAATCCATTTAACAAAACAACAAGTTTGCCTTTGTCGAAGAAACAAAACACTCGCCAAATATTTGAAGCTAACTGAATTCTTGCCTCATAGAGCCCTTTCGTGCCTTCCAAAGCCTTCAAATAATTAGCAGGAACTCTTTCTAAAGTTTCAATAGCTTCAATTACTTTAAAAATTTTATCTTGAACCTTAATAGGTTGCCTTTTTAGAAAATCTTCGAAATAGCTTTTATAAGCTATAACTTCTCTGATTCTATCCATGAGGCAAATGTAACTTATAAGTTACTATTTTCCAAATAACGCTACAATTAATATTGAAAACCGAGCATTTTTTACACTTACAAATCTTGCAACTCAGCATAGTAATAACTTTTAGCAAATTTGCTCTGGTCGCGCTTTTCACAACAAAACTTCATTTTGCTTATAAAATATTTTACTAATCAATCCACCTTCAATTAGATGCAGCCTTAGAATGGACTAAAAGGGTACCGGTCTGTACAAAATTGGGTAAATTAGAATGCCTTTAGCCACGCTCAGCCTATGGGATCATTGTTGCCCTACGCCACAGGAATGTAAATGTTAAATGTAGTTCCTTTTTTAAGTTTGCTTGTGGCTGTAACAATTCCATTGTGATTATCCACAATTTTTTTCACGATGGCCAGTCCGATACCTGTCCCGG
>JAYSTG010000509.1:0-3094 GCA_043719965.1 Saprospiraceae bacterium
GCAACCAAACTAGAAATACAATATGGAGTAGGTGCGGTTTTATCCAAAACGATCACCTTGGTCGTGCAGGACGAAAAATTACTACAGGGGTCTTTCACACTAAAAATAACTTCAGTAGTACCTATTGGATATTGTCCACTGGCATCAGCGCCTGATCTGGTAGCATGTCTTGAATTATGAGAAACTATGGTGACACCATTGCAAGATGAAGTCGTTTTAGGACTAGGTACATCGACCCAGGCTGTCTTAGCATAAAGTTCTTGATTTACTCTTACTTCTGGTGTACATACGATACTAGGCGCAGATTTGCTGATGATTTTGATCAATTGTACATGTTCCCATTTACCAGCATGCTCATGACCATATCCATATGAATTGGGATTATAATTACACCAATCTATAACGGACCAGCGTCTCACTATTTTTCTACAAATTCCAGGATCATTAGGGAAAGTATACTCTGCATCTTTGTAACTAATGCCATACCGTGCGCATTTATTATACGATGAGATCTCTGGATATCCATAAGGCCATTGTAAAAATTTAGGATCAGTTACATCCTTACATGGATCTGCATCAAAGTCTTTAGGCCACCAGATATTAGGAGATCCTGATCTTGCTTTAACCCAAATTGCGGTTTTGCAATAAGTGGTTTTACCGCAACCATCTATGATCTTCCATTCTACCCACAAACTTCCAACGCCACAATCGCTGATAGATTTAGAAACATATGGTCCATATAGTTTATACCCTGAACCCCAAATTTCTGGTTTTTGATATTTGATATAGTCCACTTCATCACAATAGACGATTTGCTCTTTAGGACACCAGACAGATATAGGCTCTGCTGCCCCATAATTTTCCACCCAAATGGTCTGATAACAATAATAGGATCTTCCATAATGATCGACAATCTCCCATTTGACTTCAACGGATCCTTGACCACAATTAAGATTTGATTTGATCCATGGACCATATAAGGTATGATAGCCCCATACTACCGGTTTATCATAATATTTTCCGTTCTGATAAACTTGGTAGGTAATGGACTTTTCCTTTGGACAAAATATTTCTAAGTTGGCTGTAGCCTTAAAGGATGTTCCAAAGAACACAATCCCAACAATCAACGTAAACCATTTTTTCATAGTCATAAAGTTCATATCAGTAAGATGAATGAAGGGGGGATGACATAAAAGTATGAATTAATAGATCTAGGTAGTCAAGATTTTAAGTTAAAAAAAACTCTTCGAGCAAAATATTTTTGATATGATTTCTTAACATTTATTAATGCATGAAATAAATACTTTTAAATATGGCAATCCTTGTTAATATCAGCTCCTGGTATCAATAAAAAAGCCCGAAAGGTTTCGGGCTTTTAATATATAAGTTAAAATCGAAATATCTATTTCGTGATCTTTTTGAAATTGGCATTGATCTCGAAGGAAAGTGAAAGCTCATGACCTCCATTATTATATTTTTGAATTTCTTCTAAGGCAATATCGTAGGAATAAAACAACCTAAATTTATTGATACGGGTGCCCAATAAAAATGATGTCTTGGAATATCCTCCTAAGGAATAAGTTAGTCCGCCAAAAAACTGATCTTCAAGAAATCCCATCTTGACATTAAAATCAGCTTGGAAAGGAACATCCCTCAATCGTTTGATCATAATCGATGGCTCGACCGTAAAATTATAATTTGCCACATCATACATGTATCCTACCCAAGCATTGAAAAAATTAAATAAGGGGTCGGAATTTACCGTGGTACTTTGAATCTGATCAATTCGAGTGCGTACTAAATCGACTACAGCAATTCCAAATTTAAGTTTTCCATTTTGTTCTCCATATAAACCCAATGAAGAGCTAAAAAAAGTTGATCCGTTAGCAGCAGCTCTTAAATAAGGATCATCGGGGTCTATTCCTGAATCTAATATAGCTCCATTGGCCAATTGAAATTTATGTACCTGAGCTCCAATCCCTGCATTCAATTTTACAGAACCCAATTCAAATTTGTATGCAACTGATGCTTGACCTTTAAATTTACTCAGATCACCTGCAATGTCATTAAATACTGTAGCACCAAAACCTAACTTAGGAGCAACAGGCCCATTAAAACTCAAGGTATAACTCTTGGGTGAGCCTGGAAAAGAAGCATAGGCATTTTTATAATTTATCAACAATTCATGATTGTCTTTGAATCCGGAATATGCAGGATTGACCAGTATAGGATGAAATAAATATTGCGAATAAATAGCTTCATCCTGAGCACGCAGACTTATAGTTAGTACTAAAAAGAATGAAAGAGAAAGTAAAATTTTTTTCATAACCGGATGCTTTTAAAAACTATATGGAGGTATGATAGATTAAGATTTAATTTAATGTGCGGATCAGTGCTACATGCCCTTTGTATAAAGCATTCGTAGTGGTTTCTTTCAAGATCCAATAGTAGGTCCCGTCCGGCAACAATAAGCCTTTATTGTCAATACCATTCCAATTGTTGCGATAGTTATTTGCTGAGAATACCAATTGATTCCATCTATTGTAGATCTGCACTTGATTGGAACCATTGTCTGCGCAATTGATGATAAATAATTCATTGATGCCATCTCCATTGGGTGTAAAAGCCCGTATGGAAGTAAAACAACTACCATCGATCCCAGATAAATTATAAGAACCTGTGGCTGTACATCCTCTAGAATCCGTTGCGGTTACAGCATAGGTACCTTTCAGTAAACTTGTACGTGCACCACTGGTCGAGCCATCATTCCATCTATATGAAATAGCAGGAGTCCCGCCAGTCGGTGTGATCGTGATTTCACCATCATTGCTATTGCCTGTTGGTTGTTTCAGTCTAGGTGTCAGTGTAAGTGCATTTGCTAATACAACATCGGAAGTGGTTTTAGTTGCATTATCGGCGTCTTTGACCGTAAGTTTGTAAGTTCCCCCCTGTAGTCCAGTAATATCTTCAGAAGTAGAAGTGTATCCATTCGGACCGGTCCAGGCGAAGGTAAATGGAGCTTTGCCTCCAGAGATCGTCACGTTGATAGAGCCAGTCACCTGACCTGAGCAACCTGGGCTAATAGGTGTAATAT
>JAYSTG010000510.1:0-8407 GCA_043719965.1 Saprospiraceae bacterium
GTGTATAGTGCAACTTCGCTGGAAAGTACGGATGATAAAAATCTTAAAAATACAAATGGTTTTTTTCAAAGTACCGGTGAAGCAACAGGAGTGTATTGGACAGAACGGAATTTTACGATAGCTCTTGATAATAATGATGCTCAACTCATCGAAGATCAGCTTAAAAATAATCGGTTAGCCTTTAGCTTTACGTATTCATTTTATGCAGATGTGATCATAACATCTTCGAATGAATTAATCGCTGGTGGCGACGCTAAGTTTGTCAAAGACATTAAATCATCCTATGCCGAGGTCCTGGAAAGAGATTCGACTATAGCCCGGGTCATCGTAAAAAGTAATAGCTTTTCAATTTCCATAGATCTCACACAATTTCCAGATTGCATTAGAAAAGTCGACATCAATCAAAATCAAACTCCTCCGGCTTATGCTTATGTAGAAGTTCGATGCCATGATTTTAGCAATAAGCTACGAAGTGACCTCTATTTTAAAACGTTCGAATTAGAAGCTCAAGGAGTAAATGGAACACCAGTAACCGGAGAATTAAAATTTGCAGCCAGTAAACCTGATGAACATACCATGACCGTCAAATTTCCATATGCTGTTAAAATGAATAAACCGCCAAGATATCGGGTCATAGAGACTACTATTGCAGGAGAGAGATATAGCTTGCCTTGGATTAATCTCAACGCCTGGAAACCTATGATCGATATTACTACAAATCTTGAACAATTGAATATAAAAGAAAAAAGCCTGGATATGGAATTAGATTCCACTTGGGTCGACAAGCATAACTCTGAACGAGTAGAAGTGTGGTTACGGTATTATTTTATTCAAAAACCCCAGTTACAAATCGTTACATTCAATAAAAATGAAATGAGTACATTGAAAAATATGATATTACGATATGATCGTAATTCTATGATTCAGTATCGGATCGACAGTCCAGTTCAATCTGCACTGCTCAAAGACACTTGGCATTCGATTACCGATGACTATTTATTAATAAAATAATTGTTTAAATCAAGATGAAATCTATTCTATTTATAGTTATTGCAATATTATTAGGCTGCAATTTGGAAAGGGTTGAACCCGAAACAAATTCTGTGGGCAATAGCAGTAAATTTAAAGTCGTCTACGGAGGACCATCTAATGACTTTCCAAAAGATATTCTGGTTACAAATGATAATAATTATGTAGTATTAGGATATTCTTTAAGCTTTGGAAATGGCAATCAAATATTTGCCGTAGGAATAGATAATGCCGGCAAAAAGCTCTGGCAAGAGAATTATGGCGGTACTGGAGATGAAAACGCTTTTGCTGCATTGGAGACAACAGATAAAGGATTTATTTTTTGCGGTTATTCTACTTCAAGTTCCGGATTTAAAAAGGAAGTGTATGTCGTAAAAACAGATAAGCTGGGTAAAGAGGAATGGAAAAGTAACTTGGATCATTTTAGTTTTAATGAGATAGGGTTTGGTGTGATTGAATTGCCAAATAAAGAATACCTGATTGCTTATAATAATTCGGATAACCTATCCGTGGGAATTACAAAACTTAATTCTGTTGGTGCGGAACTTGCAACTACCAATAAAACAATTATAAGCAATTGTAATTGTTCTGCCAAAAAAGTGGTTTTGTCCAGCGATAATAATTTAATTTTTACCGGATACAAACAATCTAAACATTGGATTTACAAGACCGACTTGAATGGAATAAAAATATGGGAATATACTTTATCCGGTCTCTCCAGCATTGGATACACCACTATCGAAGCAGAGGATAAATCCTTATATTCAGTAGGTAGTTTAAAGTCAAACAATAACAAGGAAGAATTTAATTTAATTCATACCAACAATTTGGGCGTTCAGATTGGAACGACTGTTACCTGGGGCGGTCTTCTGGATGATATCTTGTTAGGGGTTGCAAAATCGCCTGATGGTAGTTATGTAGTATCCGGCATTACGGACAGTTATAATACTGACAGTCAGATTTATTTATCAAAGCGAAATAAAGACACCGGTGCAGAAGTCTGGTTTAAAAATTTCGATGAAACACAATGGATTTGGGATGATAATTATAGTTTGGATATCGCCGCATGTCCGGACGGTGGTTATATTCTATGTGCTGGTCTAGCGTCGGCTCAATCCGATTTTGTTATTTACAAAACCGACTCACAAGGTAATTTTAAATGAAAAATTCTGGTCATACCCTTTTGGTCTTGCTATTCATCTCCTGCAATTTAGAAAAAATTGAAGATGAGATCAACACGATTGTACCTCTTCCAACCTTTGATACCCATTTTGTAGCACAGGCAAATAAAACAGTGTCCGTCGAATCAGTAGTGGAGGCTATTGATGGCGGTTACATCATTAGCGGTCAAATGTATGATGCTAATTTCTTTCCAAATATTTTTGTTGTAAAAAGATCTATAACAGGAAGCGAAGTTAAAATAGTCACGAGTTTTGGAAATACTTTTGGAGAGATCATTGGTGGCAAACTCATTCGGGGTACCGATGGGTATTTTATCATAGGATCTGAAGGAGGAGGTGGATCTTCTCAAATGTTTGTTGCTAAATTAAGAACTGATCTGACGATTGCATGGCCCAAAACCTATGGTATCAATACCAGAGATGAAAAATCAGGTGACCTCATTTTGAACTCAAAAGGAGAATTAATAGTAGCAGGCAACAATGGAAGTTTCACCTCTAACTATCCATATTTTTTGAAGATCAAAGCAGATGACGGAACATTACTGGATAGTACTACAATCTCTAATGCTCAAGTAGGCCGCTTCTTTCCAGTGTCAATGATCCAACAGGGGACGACAATAGGGGTAATGGGATATAATTTTGGAATAAGTATTCCATTTCCATTTTTTATGAAAATCGATGAAAATTTAAAACCACTTTTGGCCTATAAACCGTTGGAGGATATAGGCAGCGGTTCCGGTGTGTTGCTACAAGGCTCTGCAAATGGATTCATAATTATCGATGGCACCGTAACCCAGACACTTCGGAAGGCTTATGTATCCAGTATCGACAATAATGGGCTCAAAATTGGCAAATTTGATCAGTTTCCTGTTTATGCTGAAAGCGGATTCTTAGGTGGCGCTAAGCATACCAATGGAAAATATATTGCTTGTGGTTGGGCGGGTCAAACATTAGGGGGCGTATATTTTGGCGAAGCAGCTCTATTATCCTCCTCTTTAGCCTTGGAACAAACCTACGAATCTAAACATGTAACTAAAACGATTGAATTTACAGCCGCAAATTCTACTTCCGATGGTGGGTATATCATAGCAGGAAGTTATGACAATGGCAAGGAAATTATATTAGTAAAGTTAAATAATCAATTCAAATTATAGCCCAATCATTAAAATGAAATCTTTTGTTCAATGGAGAAGCTGGGTTAACGCTCCAGGATTTCTGTCTACTGTACTCTTCACCCTTATCCTTCTTATCGCTTGTACTCCTATTCCTAAAATGGCTCAAGTGCCAGAACAAAATCCTACACGAATTAAATCTTCTACGATCATCATTAAATCCAAACCTGTTACTGCAATAAAAACAAACCAGCCATTGGTTACTTTTAATTGGATATCGCCCTTGGATAAAGATACCCTCCGAACCACAAACGATAGGATTAAAATTCAAATTCAAATCACCAGCGAAAATAAATTGGTTAAAGATCAAATCACCGTATTGATTAACGGATTGGAAATAGGGAATAAAGCGGGGGAAGTCTCGTTAGCACCAGGAGCTGAATATAAAGGTCAAATATTTACCACGCTTATTCCGGTACAGATGGGCAAAAATGAAATTCAGGTTATGGTGACTTTAAATTCTGATCTCAAATATGTCAGTGAACAATCCTTAATTAGGGATGTCAACAAAATTCTGGTTAAACATAAATCAGCTCCCGGCCCTACCAAAGTAATCTGGACGAATCCTAATTTGACTGTCATTCCACCCAATGAAATGTATACTACTAAACTTCAGGACTTGGATATTGAATTACGAATAATCAGTAATGAAAAAATAAACTTAAGTCAAATAAAAATATATCAAAACAGATTAGCACTAATTCCATCAAAAAATACCAAAATTCAGGACTTAGGTGATGGCAGTTATGCACTTAAAGACCGAATAACATTAAGTGATAAATTTTCAGTTAATGAAATTCTAGTAAGGGTAGATCAAGGAGATGTGAATACTGAATCTCAAAAATTTAGAGTAAATTATGCTCCGGTACGGCCTAATTTATATCTTTTATCTATAGGCACTAAAACGAATTTGAGGTATTCTACAAAGGACGCTAGGGATTTTGCTATGGCGTATGAAAAACAACGGTTTAAAGCATTAAACTATTTTAACTCCATAATGATCGACACTTTAATAGGTCCTCAGGCAACGACCCAAAAAATCCGGGTGGCTATTGAATCGATTCAGGCTAAAATCAACGTGGGTACTTTGAGTGAAGATGATATTGTTTTTTTATTTTTTTCCTCCCATGGTTTTGTGGATGAAAACAAAGATTTTAGAATACAAGGTGATGATTTTGATCCTTTATCTAAAAGCTCTACGAGTGTATCTTATAATTCCGAGATATTAGGCCCTTTACAAAAATTGTCTTGTAAAAAAATAATATTTATCGACGCTTGCCAAAGCGGAGGTGCTAAAGCCAGTAATCAAGATGTGATCCAAGCTATTCATACTTTAAAAAATGCGCCCAAGGGCCTTACTATCCTTACTTCAAGCGGTGAGTCAGAAGAATCTCACGAAGATATCAAATGGAGAAACGGAGCTTTTACGGAAACACTCATAGATGGTTTGGAAAATGGCAAGGCAGATATAAATAAAAACGGTATCATAACGATTAATGAAATTACCGATTATGTAAAGCGGGAAGTCCCCAGGATTGTAATGGAAGTCAAGAAGGTCAAACAAACCCCTTTATTAAATAGGAATGAATTAGGGGATATCTCCATCTATATCTATAAATAAACAGATATTACGTTTTATTAAACCACAAACTGTTATATGAGAAATTTTATTTTAATGGCGCTTATTTTGTTTGCATTCCATGGAGGGTTTTCACAAGATCCTTTAATTACAGTCATACCTCATACCGCTACGATCAATGACCGTCAAGACACGGTCTTCGTGATCTATGATATACCCGCAAATAAAAAAATCCAGTTTTATAATATTTTCCTCAAAATTACTTTAGATGGCGAAGAAATACGTGCTAAAGGATTGAGTGGTGATGTAGGAAATATGGTGACCCCTGGCAGATCAAAAAAAATCATCTGGTCTACAACGATAGATGTGTTGGAATTATCCGGCGAATTAAAGATAGAAGTATTGACTGATACAAAAGAAGGCAGTGGTTCTCTGTCAGCTAACAGACAGGATATAAAAATCATTCCTGCGTATGCCGGTTTGGGGGGTACGGTTGTAACCGCTGGCACCCTGGCCTATTTGGGATATAAAGCAAACTCAGATTATAAAGAATCGTTCAAACCACTGTATGACATTTATACGGCAAATAAAAATCCAAATGATGTCTTATTTTATGGCAATGGAAAAATCAGTAGGGAGGAACATTACGATGAAGCCAATAAAAAGTATAAAAAAGGTCAATATTATTTAGCCGCTGGAGGAGCTGTCCTGGCCGCAGGTGGGTATTTGATGATCAGTAGAATAATAAAAATAAATAAATATAAGAAAGACATGGCTACTATGCGATCGAGCACTTCAAACGAATCCCACAAAAAACCATACTTCTTGCTGGCTTTAAATAATCCTTTGGGGATACCAAGCATGGGCCTTCAATTAAATTTTTAAATCAATAAATCATGAAAAGAACAGGTACAAAAATATTAATACTTTTATTTTGCTTTACTGAATTGATAAGCCAAAACTGTCCGGGCAGTTCCCCCTATTGGGGGCTCAATTGTTTTTTAAATACCGATTTTTTAAAAGATTTTGAGGAGTCCCGAAATCGGGCTGAACAATCTATTCGAGATTTTAAGCGCATTCAAAATGAATATGATCCTAAACAGGTGGAACAGGTCATGACGGCTTATAATAATAGCGCTGATCGATTCAATCAAATTTTATTAAAGATCAAGGGAGATATGCTTAACAAAGCTGTCCGAAAATATATTGTAAATAATCCGGATGGATATGCCAAACAGGTTAGTTTTGATTTAAATGAAGCCAGAGATTTTTATGCAAATAATTATCAAAAAATTGTAGTTGAGGTTACCAATGGGCAGATCACCGGAGCTTCTTTTCTTACACTCTTACCTCAAATCATTCAATATGGCAAACTTGCGTTTCAATTGTTTCAAAAATTACAAGCTGAATTAAAAAAGTATAACAATACCTTACTAGATACTCATTTAATAGAACACAATAAATTTCATACATGGTCAGAAGTAAAATAGAATTTTTTCCATGCTCGTGTTTTTTTATCCTTTCACTTATGCTAGGCTATTGCACAATAGGTGCACAAGGTCTATTATTGGATGAAGACCATGACACCAGAAGTGCTTACAAAGCTTATACAGGGAATAAATCATATACTCTGGCTTTGGCCAGAACCTATAAAATAGATTTAAAGTCTTACGCTCCGCGTCCTCAACACCAGGGTGAAATTCTTTCGTGTACCGGATGGGCTGTAGGGTATAGCGCATTGAGTATTATGAATGCGGTGAAAAATAATTGGAAGGATTCTGTTGAAAAAATAAAAGAACATGCCTTTTCAGCTCTTTTTATATATAACCAAATTTGGAAAGGAAATTGTTTTTATAGCGGTAGCAACATTATGGATGCCGGGAACTTGCTGCTGACGAAAGGTGATTTGACTTCTAAAGACTTTGATCGATTTAAAAACCGGTGTGATAGATTACCTAAGGAAGAAGAATTGAAATATGCCGAAAAATTCAAAATTCAATCTTTTGAAAATATTTTTTCAAAAGAAGAACCGCTAATAGATAAAGTAAATAAAACCAAACTCAGCCTAACTAGAAAGTTGCCTGTCGTAATAGGTATTTCTCTTAAAAAGAATTTTAAGTTTATTAAGCCTGGTGATATCTATTGGAATCCTGCTATCGGAGACACTACATTTGGTGACCAGCATGCCATGACGGTAGTAGGCTTTGATGATAGCAAAGGCGCATTTGAAATCATGAATAGCTGGGGGCCAGATTGGGCCAATGGGGGATTTATCTGGATTAAATATGCAGATTTTGCCCAGTATACTAAACAAGCCTATCATTTTATTCCTTTTAACTATTTCTTGAGTGATAATGAAATTGAATTAACGATCAAGTTGGAAAGACCAAGTTTTAAGGAAGAAAGTCTATTAGAATTTAAAGAACTTCAAATGATAGCTGAAAACAAAATATTTAAGCCAATGGAAACGATCAAATCGGGCGACCAGTTAAGAATAAATCTTCATTCCTCCCGGAGCCAATTATACGTTTATTGTTTTTCCATAGATTCTAAAAGAAATGATTTTATTCATTGGCCTAAGCTGTTAACAGGAGAGATCACCATAGAGCAATACAATAAATTCAATTTAAATCCTAATTCCAATCTATTTTTTCTACCGGAAGAATATAAAGCTTTCCTGTTTGATCACCAGGGAAGTGAATATGTCTATATTCTGCTCTCCCCTCAGAAGATCACTAATTTTAAAGAAAGTTTGCATGCTTTGAAAAAACTTTCAACGACAAATCCATATGCTGCTTTAATCAAAGTATTCGGAATAAAAGTAGCAGCTGCCGATAAATTAAAATCGGGTTATGATCAAATGAATATTAAAACAGAGTATTCCGATAAAATGATATTACCAATCATTATTCATCTTAATATACAATAATTGGGTGCAGGGTACTCCTCTGCTAACTATTCTCGTTTACACAGCATTGTGTTTTTACTTTACTTTCCTCCTCTTAATTTCAGATTTTAATTTTGCTAGCGCCCATTTCGGAAATTCATTAAAAAATGGAATTTCCGCCCTTTGTTTATGATAGTTATTGTCGTTATTAAACTCGTATTCCTTTCATTTTTTTTATGATTGTATGATTTGTTGGTTTGACTCTATTATTTTACATCCAACTTTACTTCGCGAAGACTGATGGTAATATTGATTCTGAACAGATATTACCTGCTGCTATTTCATGGTTTGTACCTTTTTTGATGGCAATATTATGGCTGGATTGATAGCTGCATTCATGAGGCCCTTGTCTGTATACCAAACGATCCTCAAGCAACAGCACTAAATGATATTCATTTAAAATTTATGGTTCTTCGCCATATTTAGTGGGTTTGAGATGAATCGATGTAATTTCTAAACATAATTTAATTTAGAAAATATTTAGAATCTAGGTAGGGAC
>JAYSTG010000052.1:0-5722 GCA_043719965.1 Saprospiraceae bacterium
GGGCCACTCAATCCCCAATGGGTGATCAACAGAGGACCTAAACTTTCATATTTTGTGTTTAGGATTTGTATATGGACCTTGGTCCAGGAGACCCCTGGAAAAAGAGCCAATCGATCATCTTTAATGTTAAATGTAAATAAAGAAGGAACCGGCGGAATGATCGAGTGACCCATTGAGCGAAGCAATTGCCAGATCGATTCATTGGACCCTGTAGTGATGATTAATCGATCTACCAAGATTTCCGGACTTGCTTCAAAGTTCAACCTAAATCCTTCATTGATATTTGAAATAGTTTTTAATTGATGTTTGAGTTTTACACGGATATCAAGTTCTTGCGTTTTTTTTTGAAACAAATCGATGATGGTTTCTGATTGATCTGTAACAGGAAACATCCGCCCATCCTCTTCTGTTTTTAGCTCTACCCCATTCCGTTCAAACCATGCTATCGTATCTGAAGGTTGAAAACGATGGAAAGATCCTATTAATTCTTTAGCTCCACGAGGGTAATATTGTATCAGCTCCTTAGGGATGATACAAGCATGAGTGACATTACATCGGCCTCCGCCGGATATTTTTACTTTGCCCAATACCTTTGAGGTCTTTTCAAAAATAATGACCTCATGATCGGGATATAATTCTTTATGTCGAATGGCTGCAAAATAACCTGCTGCTCCTCCGCCTATGATGCCTATCGTCAATGAATGCTTTCGTTTTAATCCGAAATCGTTCATTGGAAATTCCAATGAACGATGTGACGATTGATTGTGAATGAATTGTGCATTATTTTATGAATTATTTTATGAATGTATTCATTCATAATCAATGTCAGGATTAACTTTGACAAGAAATTAATTTTTAATTTCTTCGTCAATCTGGAGGATAAAAAATTCATTCCTAAAGAATTTTTTGGGTTAATTTTTAATGGCATGCCCTTTTAAATGCTTTTCCAGAAAACTTCCAATCTGGCCATAGCCATTGATTTCATTTTCTTTTTTCAAAAAACCATGACCTTCATCCGGAAATAATACATATTCTACTGGAACCTTGTTTTTTCTCACACCTGCTACGATCTCATCGGATTCCACTTGTAATACTCGTGGATCATTTGCTCCTTGCAATACCATGAGTGGTTTGGTGACATACTTGGTATGGAATAAAGGAGAAATATTATAAAGTCGCACGCTGTCAGCATTATGAGGATCACCCATTTCTACATACAAGGCTTTACGGAAAGATTCCCAATACGGTGGAATGGATTTTAAAGTTCTCAACCAATTCGTGACACCGAATATATTGACTCCCACATCAAAGGCCTCAGGAGCAAAAGCCAAGGCTGCCATGACCATATATCCACCATAGGACCCTCCTATAATCCCAATCTTCGAAGTATCTACAAAATCAAGGGAGGCCAAATAATTTTTAGCAGCAACACAATCTTTTAAATCTGCATCTCCGTGTTTTTGGTCATCCATCTTAAAAAACTGTTTACCATATCCGCTCGATCCTCTATTGTTTATACCTAGGACCACATATCCCTGGTTGACGAGATATTGAATTAAAGAGGAGTAGGATTGTCTCGTTTGACCTCCAGGTCCTCCATGCACCCAGACTAGAGCCGGTACTTTATTTGATGCAGATGCTTGTCTAGGAACCCATTGAATACAAGGAACTTCTACCCCATCATAAGACTTAAATCGTATCACTGAAGCCAACACCAAATCTTCGGCTTTGACTTCACTCGATAAATTGGTCGTCAATTTAGTGGTTTGTTTATTAGAAAAATCATATACATATAAGTTGGAGGGCGAACTGGAGCTTCCCGCAGAAAATGCCAGTTTCTTCTCAGTCTTAGAGAAAAGTACATTATTAATACTCAAGTCATTTAACCCTGCTATGTTGATTTCTTTGTCACCCTTCAAGTCAAATAAATGAATTTTGGTTTTTCCATCTTCATTGACACCTATCACACGGTGATTGCCGGATTCCGATTCATAAGCATACATAATGTCCCACTCAGGTTTGAAAATAGTTTCTTTATTTCCAGTAACCAGATCATAACGTACCAGATAATTAAATTCATTTCCCTCATTCGTCAAATAAAATAAATATTTATTGTCACGATCAAAATACTGCGGGTTATTGGACTGATCCTCTTTGTGTGTCGTAATGTTTTTAGAGGTGCCCGTGACCTGGTCCACCAAGTGGATATTTTGATTAGAAGTAGTAATATTTTGAGTCAATGCGAGATGTTTTTTATCCTTTGACACCGCACTGACATCCAATCCATCTTTATTCATATAGATTAAATTGGACTTAAATGTGTGGGCATCCATCTCGTATAAATCAAACATGCGAGCATCTCTTTGGTTGGAGAGGTATAAAAATTGTTTTCGATCGTTGATCCATTCAATAAAAGTAGCTTTCACTTTGTCCCCTGGGGTAAGATCTTTGACTTCAGCACCCGGCTTTTGCAAATAAATATGATCATTTTCATTGCCCCCTTTATCTGCATTATACAAATAGGAAATACCATCGTCCAAGTAACCAATCATGAATAAGGATTCCGTAGTAGAGTGTGTCAATGGGATACTGCTATCACCGGTCAACGGCAAGGTATATCCATTATATATCCCTGTTGCATTGCTATGAATCAATAATGTGGATTCATCATTATTAAAATCGGCTAGTCCGGTATTGGTTGTTTTGTAAAATTGTTCTATTGTGTACGCCTTAGGTAGAACAGTTACCGGCTCAGATGGTTCTCTTTTGCAGGAATTCAAAAGAATACACAGGTACATTAAGCTTGGAAGGACAGGTTTCATGATAGGAGGTTTTATTTTTTTAAAATATGATCTATATAACCGCAAAGCAAATTTAAGGCAGGTTGGAAAGAGGAATTATTATTGATGATAATATCTACATCATCTTTATGAGGTAGGATATATCGTTCAAATGCAGGCAATACATGTTTCTCATATCTATACAGGACATCATCCAAGGGATAGTTTCGTTCGATCTGATCTCTTTTAATTCTCCGGATGACTTTGAGATTTTCTTTGGCTTCGATATAAATTTTGAGCTCTAATAAAGTTATTAATTGCGGGATGTGCAATACAAACAAACCCTCCACTACGATTACCGGGGCAGGCTTAAATATCAAGGATTGCGGTTTCTTCTTTTTATTATTGAAAGTATATTCTGTCAGTATGATAGTATTACCCTGCATTAAGCTTTTTACACTTTTGGCAAATTTTTTAAGATCCACAGAAGTTGGCAAGTCAAAATTAATGATCCCTTGCTTATCCTTTTTTTGTTCATGCCTCGGATGATAAAAATCGTCCTGGGAAATGATACACACTTCATTAGGCTCATATTTTGAACGCAATTCGCGGATAAATGAAGTTTTTCCTGATCCACTACCCCCTGTGATACCTATTAAATATGGTTTTAGTTTCTTCACGCTGCTAAAATAGGAAATTATAATGTAGGTAAAATCAGATCTTGGCTTTTAAGCTACTAATAATAATAGTAAGGTCAGGCTACAATTTTTTTAATATGCTTATTCTATCATTTTATTATCTTTCTCATTCTTATCCGAAGGGATAAAACTATCTTATCAAAATCTATAAAACATTACGAACCATGAGTATCAGATTTCGGATCATCCTTATGAACTTCCTTCAGTTTTTTATCTGGGGCTCTTGGCTAATTTCCTTAGGAGCCTATCTATTTAATGTGCTGCATTTTAACGGGGTACAGGTAGGTAGTATCTATGGGACCATGGGCTTGGCTTCACTTTTTATGCCTGCTTTATTAGGTATAGTGGCAGATCGGTGGATCAATGCTGAAAAAGTACTGGGGATATGCCATATCATTGGCGCCCTGCTCCTATTTTGGGCTTCCACGGTCACTGATTTTCAAACGCTGTGGATGATCTTTCTGTTCAATGCTATGATGTATATGCCTACGATTGCCTTAAATAATACAGTATCCTATATTATACTTCAACAAAAAGGGTTCAATATAGTAAAGGAATTTCCACCCATTCGATTCTGGGGTACTATAGGCTTTGTGATAGCAATGTGGGTCATCGATCTATCTGGTTGGACCAAAAGTCCATCACAGTTGTACCTCAGTGCCGTAGCGTCGTTGTTATTAGGTATTTATGCATTCACCATGCCGGCCTGCCCTCCCACAAAAGTCCAAAAGAGTAAAGGCCTGGTCTCCATGCTTGGATTAGATGCTTTTATTCTATTTAAGAGCTCGAAAATGTTAACTTTTTTTATTTTTTCCATGTTGTTAGGCGCTGCTCTACAAATCACCAATGCATTGGGAGGAGCTTTCTTGGATGATTTTAAAAATACATTTGCTGATTCATTTGGCGTAAACCATCCCAACCTTCTCCTCTCTATATCACAAATCTCAGAGACATTATTCATACTCGCCATTCCATTTTTCTTACAACGATTTGGGATCAAACGTGTGATGATGATCAGTATCTTTGCTTGGGTATTGCGCTTTGGATTATTTGCGATTGGCGATCCGGGACCAGGTTTGGTCTTCTTGGTATTATCGATGATTATTTATGGTATGGCGTTCGATTTTTTTAATATTTCCGGCTCACTCTTCGTAGAAAAAGAAGCTGATATATCCATTCGAGCAAGTGCACAAGGGCTTTTTATGCTCATGACCAATGGCATAGGTGCCTTCCTGGGGACATGGATCAGTGGATACGTGGTAGATTATTTTACCACAGATGGCATTAAAGATTGGAAAAGTATCTGGATCAGCTTTGCTGCTTACGCATTGGTCATCGGGATTGTGTTCCCTTTTATTTTTAAATACAAACATGAAAACATAGACCAGCACTTGGCAGCATCACATCCTTAGTCAAATTACGATATAGAATTACCTGTTCATCACTGGGCAATCATGATATTGTCCATTACGAATCTTCTGTTTCTTATCACTAAATGTATAGGATATCCCTAATTTGAGATAAGCAAATTCATCATTCTTTTTTGGGTTACCCCTGATAGTCCCTCCGGCAAAATTAGGGGAACCTGGATCAATCTCTGCATGCCTATCAGCTAAGCGATAACCAATCTCTCCAGATCGATTTAATATTTTATCAGCATCAAAATAATAACCACTCACATCATCCAAATAATCTGTACTGGTAAAGTAATGTGTCAACTCAATATCCAAAAACAATCGAGGTTTGATACGAATAAAAAAACCAATCTGAACTGGTATAGCAAATTGGACCAATGAATAAATTTTTTGATCGCTACCCACCAATCCTTGACCTTCGGTACTTAACGGTTGTAGTCGATACCATTTCTCATCAATCTTGGCTTTAGGGTCAAATCGAAGTACACCAAGACCTAAACCTGCGGTTACCCCCAATCCCTCCTGATGAAATAAACCTTTTCTTAAACATATAAGACCCGAAATACTGGTGATCGGCGATTCAAAACTAAGGTTTCTTGCTTTACGGCTTGTTGCAGAAGCTTTATTATCATCACCTGAAATCACACTTTGTTCAAAATCCAACTCCAAATATAAAAGGCCTGTCAATTGTTTAGAAACATATAATCCAATTCCAGGATTGATTTGTGATGAGCTCTGTTTAAGATTATACGGAGCTAGGTCTCCAAAATAAGCGCTGATGGTCGGACCGCCCCCGATGATGAATTCCTGTGTATATATTGAAACAGAA
>JAYSTG010000511.1:0-3087 GCA_043719965.1 Saprospiraceae bacterium
ACCCCCATATCTACTTCGCCACTTAAAATTGCAGATTCTATTTCAGTAAAGATTTTAAAACGCTTTTCTTTATTTTTTTTGAAAAAATGATTGAACAAATAGTGAGCAGTAGTATGCTGACCGGGGATGGCCACTATGGCCTGATCTATTTGGGAGGGATTCAATGGTTGGTTGGCAACCACGATAGGGCCACAACCAAATCCCATCGCAGCGCCGGCATCGAGTATTTCATAGTGATCCCGAACTAAAGGATAGGTAGCCACACTGATTTTAGTGATGTCGTATTGATGGTGGAGAGCAGATTCATTGAGCGACTGGATGTCTAATAATTGAATGGAAAATGTATAATTTGAATTGATCCGATCATGAACCAATGCGTCCATCATAAAGGTATCATTAGGACAAGGAGAAAAAGCCAAGGTGAAATGCCTACCTTCGCCGCTCAAATCATGGATTGGACCCCTCATATTTTATACGAAGATAATCACTATATCGTGATCTCTAAGCCTGCAGGACTTGCTGTACAGGCAGAAGCTGATGGCGAAGATGCAGTCATACCACGCATGCAGGCACTTATTGGGCAACGAGATAAAAAACCCGGTAAAGCTTTCATCGGTGTGATGCACAGACTGGATAAGCCAGTAAAAGGAGTGCTCGTACTGGCCAAAACTTCAAAAGGACAGGAACGATTTAATGAATTGCTAAAACAAAAGTCTGTAACTAAATATTATCTGGTTATCACAGAAAGAAATAAAATGCCTCAAGAAGGGACATTGCGTCATTTTTTTTCCAGAAAAGATGAGGATTATAAAATGACTGTGAAGGCCCAACAACACAACGCTAGTGATCAAGAAGCGATATTAAAATATAAAATTCTTTCGATCATCGATGATTATCAACTTTGGGCTATTGAACTCATCACAGGTCGAAGACATCAGATCAGAGCACAATTGGCCCATATGGGTAATCCGATCTTGGGTGATAGACGCTATGGGAGTAAAGTGCCGGATGATACGATCGCTCTACATTGTGCATATATGTCTTTCGAGCATCCTATCAAACATGAAACAATACAAGTCAAAGATATGCCAAGTTCAACTTCCGGCAGATGGAAAGACTTTAAGCCTAGCATAATGGATTGGATGAACTCTATTCGAGCTACTGTAAGAAAATAATTCAGGATAGATTCATTTCTAATTTGTTTCTCTTCAATTTCTTGTATTTTAAATGCTTTTGTGGATCAAACATTTAAGGTTATTAGAGTTATTTTATTTACTTTTGCGGCGGTGAGGAGCATATGATCAGCTCCTGTTGAACCTCCCCAGGGTCGAAAGGCAGCAAGGATAAAACGGTTGAGCGATGCGTGTGTTTTCTCACCATTTTTAAATTCCTCTTTACCATGAAATTCTTCATAGATACAGCTAATCTGGACCAAATAAAAGAAGCCAAAGACCTTGGCATCCTTGATGGAGTGACTACCAATCCTTCGCTTATGGCTAAAGAAGGTATTACTGGCAAGGATAATATATTCAAACATTACCAAGCGATATGTAAACTTGTGGATGGGGATGTCAGTGCAGAAGTGATCGCCACCGATTATGAAGGTATCGTCAGAGAAGGTAATGAATTGGCTTTGATAGCGCCTAATATTGTAGTCAAAGTACCCATGATCAAGGATGGTATTAAAGCTATAAAATATTTCTCTGATCATGATATTGCTACCAATTGTACATTAGTTTTCAGCGCCGGTCAAGCTATATTGGCAGCAAAAGCAGGAGCTACCTATCTTTCGCCCTTTATTGGCAGGATAGATGATACCAACTGGGATGGTATGGAATTGATCGGCGAAATAGCTGAGATTTATTCTATCCAAGGATTTGAAACTCAGATATTGGCTGCATCTATCAGAAATTCATTGCATATCGTCCAAGCTGCGAAATTAGGAGCTAATGTAGTTACCTGTCCATTGTCAGCTATCCTGGGATTATTAAAACATCCACTTACAGACATTGGCTTGGCCCAATTTTTATCAGATCATAAAAAAGCAAACGGTTAGTAATTCCCTGTAGAGGCGACTTCAGTCGCTGAATCTAAAGCGACTGAAGTCGCCTCTGCAGTACCTTAGTTTAACTCAATTTTTATTATAAGCCTACGGATATTTTTTCAAGCACCGTTTTTATACCATTATCAACCGCAAGATTAGCATCCTGACTAAAAACACCTAGTGCTCGATTAGCAAGTATTATGTTGATACTTACAGCCTGATGACCAAGCGCAGTTGCTAAAGCATATATTCCTGCAGTCTCCATCTCAAAATTGGTGAATCGAACTCCCTGATAAATTAAATCAGACAGGCTTTGAAATAAAGAGGGATTATACAAAGACTCTAACCTTAGTATCCTGCCTTGAGGTCCATAAAACCCAGGACAAGTAATAGCAATCCCTTCGTAACCATACGGTTTAAAAGTATCATACAATAGTGAATCGGCTGTGCCCAGATAAGGGTCTTTGAATAAATATCGAATTTCTTCACTCAAAGAAGATAGCCAAACTTGATCGGGATACTTGATATTTTTTGGATAAAAACGCATAAGCCCATCCAAACCAAAGCCAAATTTATTGATCAATATTCCATCAACAGGAATAGTTGGGCTAAAAGTGCCAGATGTACCTATTCGAATAAATTGAAGGGAAGTGTGATTTTCATACGGTATCCCTGATTTCAAATCGATATTAGCCAGTGCATCCAATTCATTCAATACGATGTCGATATTATCTGTACCTATACCAGTCGAGATGACCATGATTTTTTTACCATGTAACAGCCCTACATGAGTGACAAACTCACGATGTGATTGTCTGTAACTCACTGAATCAAAATATTTACTGACTTGAGCCACTCGTTCTGGGTCTCCAACTGTAATACAGATGGGCGCCAAAGCATCCTTAGGCAAATCCAGATGATAGATATGTCCTTTAGCATTTAAGATCAGCTCAGATGGAGATTTCATGGTGGCATTAGATTTTTATTTCCCAAATTTGTCTCTAAGATATCATACTCCAAACATGAAAAAAATATTTCAACTC
>JAYSTG010000512.1:0-3085 GCA_043719965.1 Saprospiraceae bacterium
AAATATCTTCATTTAATAATGTAGCGCCATCAAAAAATTGAACTTTAGATATTGTTCCATCTGGGTCACTGGCAGTTGCATTGATAGTGACAGTTTGACTGACAGGGAATGAACTACCTGTGGCTGGTGAGGTGATGGAGACGGTTGGTGGGAGGTTGGCTCCACCAGAAGGTTGGATATCACTATTGTAGATCGCAACTGCCTGTGCATCTGTAATAGCTAAATTAAAAACTCGAATATTATCCAAGTATCCCGTAAAAAATTCCTGAGGAGTTCCAGAAGCTCCGCTAATGGCTCTAGCTCCTATTTTTAATTGAAAAATATCCGCAGATGACATAGTGGTATTTGGGGTAACAGCGTTACTAGCAACTAAGCTTCCATTTTCAAAAAATTTTAATATACCTGAAGCAGTAGCATATATGATTACAATATGCCTCCATGTATTAGTGGTGACAAATGGTATTCCATTTGCGTTCCATAACCATCTATCATTATTATAGATGGTTAAATTGGTATTAGCAGCTTTCTCAACGAGAATTCCCCAATTATTTATTTTTTGATAGGCAATTATAGTTGGTTGACCAGTTGTGGAATTTGTTTTATATAGAAATGAAAAAGTGAAATCATTTACGATGGCAGGAAGATTGCTGACATTTATGAAACTTCCGCCATTAAAAAAGGCACATTTATTTGCCTCATTTTGGTTATTGAGGCCAGAATAATCTAAGGTTCCTGTTAGGACTCCGTTTCTGCCGTTACCACTAGCATCGGTTACATTGCCATCAAGTGGCCAAAATCCGATTGGCGTCTGAGAAAAAAGCGCTGCATTACTAAGCGTATACAGGAAAAAAATTTTCCAATATTTAATCATTTTAGTATAATTTTATTTGTTTTTATTAAAATTTAATAATTAGGTTCTCCAAATTGAGAATTGAATATCAATTGCTTCCATAAGACTAACAAACCAATATATTTATTTATTGCATCCATTAAGGAATAAAATAGTCCTAAACTTTAACACTAAAAACTTGACTTTTCCACCAAAAAACAGTATTGCTTCGAAAATTCTGCCGGATGGTCCAGATTTAAGTCCAATCCACATGGCTCAAGCAGATATCGTTCATGCAAGTTATAGATGGTTGCTAATAAGGGCAGATATTTTGCATGTCCAGGTTTATATTGCCGTTCCATTTTGGCATAGTAGGACTGACTGATCTTTAGCCTTGCAGCTAATTGTTTTTGTTCGAGACCGTGCAAGTATCTAAGTTTTCGCAACTTGAGTCCCGTGGTACAGCGTGGATCATAGTGTGGATCGTTCATAGCATATTTATAAGATTAAGAAATAACTTTCCCTTAAAGTATAAACCTTTGTTTAAACTGCAATCAAATTGTTAGCCTATTATAAGAACTAACACGTGAAATTTATTCACTTGTATTTTCTTACATCAAAATTTTAGTAACAAGAATGTTGGTGACCCCGACTTCCAAATATATTGCTTTTTGAATGCAAATGCAAATATTTTATTAAATTTATTTATATCGCGATTGTGAATTGCCGAATTAGCCTTGTGTTATGAGAGAGTACCGTTCATTTACTTTATTCCTATAATCAGAAGATGGAAATGGATATTCGGCGAGGTTTGTCCTTGATTTCAAATTTGGTAGCAAACCTCGGCGGTTACACATTCAATTATCCATCACTAGGAGTAATTTTAATCTTATCAGGATGATTATTTATCCGGACAAACCGCCAAGGTTATTACCGTTTTTTAACCTTGCCGAATTGTCCGAGTGCAATAGGAAGTACAGTTTATCTGCTTTATTCCTATAATCAGAAGCTGGTATTAGATATTCGGCGAGGTTGTCCATGATTCCGATTTTGAGGTCACAAATTGTGACTTCAAATTTTCAAGTTCTTAAATATTCCTTTCAAAAAAAAGTCATATTACTCTTCCAGCAAGATATCTTGGTTACTTCCTTGAATGACATATTAATTTGTAGTACTGTTCAGTACTGTTTACATACCTATGGTTACTTTATTTTAGGGTGGGAGATCTATAAGGTCACATTTTGTGACCTTATAAAAAATTGTAATAGGAATCAGGATTCATATCATCTAAGCTTATGAGTACTTCCTATGCATGGCTTGACGATCGTCTCGTCTTTGTTTGTATTTTGGGATGTCGTCAAATCACTTATGATTTGCTGTAGTTTTGCGGTTAGCCATTACGACTTCATTTAAATCCGATTCTTTTACGATTGGCTTGTTGATCTCTTGATTATTTGTCTGCCATTAGTCTTTTTAGGTATTCAAACAATACTTTGATTTCTTTGCCTTGACCATCGGTTTGTCTTTCAATCTTTTCGATTTTTAATAGTATGTCTTTATGACTAAGCAGCATTTCGCGAAGCTTTACAAAGACTTGTATAATCTTAATACTCATCTCTATCGCTCTTCCACTTTTTAGAACATTGACCAACATCAATACCCCTTGTTCTGTAAATGCATATGGCAAACTGCCACCGAGAGATTGTTTTGATGGTATCGCATTTTGCGATACCATCAGGCTAACTTCTTGTTCGTTGAGTTGAAACATAAAGGATTCTGGGAATCTATTTAAGTTTCTTTTGACTTGCTCTCTTAGTCTTATTGATTTTACATCATATAAGAAACCAGATCTCTATCGAGCATAATTTTTTCACCCCTGAGCACAAATATCTTATTCAGAACTATTTCTGATGGTACCAGATCAGCTTTTGCTTTTTTCATATCACAAATTTGGCAATTTTATTTCGCTCCGGAAGCCTTGGATTACTTCAATGGGGGATACCGATCCAATACATCTTTCAGCTTTTGCATATTTAAATACATTGCACAGCTCTGTACTACTTACATATTGGTGATCTGCCGTCTATAGCACTTTGCGTAAATCTTTGTCTTTAACCATTCTGCGAGCACCGTAGAGCGTATTATTTAAGCTGATTTGATAAGCAGATAATTTTTTCTAACGGCTCTGAATAGAAGATGTATGTCTCTATGACCAAGCTGGGGCAGAAGCTACTGTAAAGTGTATTTTGCTTTTCT
>JAYSTG010000513.1:0-3081 GCA_043719965.1 Saprospiraceae bacterium
TACCGTCTTTAAAGACAATACTCTCCCATCCTCCAACACCTACTGCTGAAAAAAATACCACTACACATAATATGACCAGAGTGATGATGGCTGAACCAAACCCCTTGGAAATATCTTTTTGTGGGTTATTAGATTCTTCTGCTACATTGGCCAGGCCTTCAATACCCAGGAAAAACCATATAGCAAAAGGTAAAGCAGCAAATACACCACTCCAACCCTGTGGAAAAGCATTATGTTGAAGATTTTCGAATTTAAAATGTGGTAATGTCACTCCAGCAAAAATCAATAATCCCAATACTGCAATGATCGTAATGACCAATTCAAAGGAAGCAGCGGCTTTGATTCCATAGATATTTAAAGCTGTAAATAGGAAGTAAGCAGAAATAGAGATATACAAGATGGGAATGTCAGGAAAAAATAAATTAAAATAAGCACCAATGCCAAATGCAATAGCAGGTGGTGCAAATACAAATTCAATGATCTGAGCCACTCCGGCTATAAATCCTACCGGCGCACCAAAAGCACGATATGTGTAATCGAATACCCCTCCCGCCTTCGGAATATAACAAGCCAGTTCGGCATAGGAAAAACTAAAGCAGATATACAGAATAATGACAAATATCGTAGCGATACCTAATCCCAGCGTGCCTCCTTCTTTTAATCCTAGATTCCATCCAAAGTACATTCCGGATATCACATAACCTACACCTAAGCCCCATAACATCAGAGGAGTAAGTGCTTTTTTAAGTCCTATTGATTGACTGGATTCCATGAATCAATGATAGGGAAATTTTATTCGATTTTAAGTCTTAATCCCATGATTATATTGATAATCATAAAAGTATAGAATGGTTATCTTCGCCCGATGCTACCTCCTTCAGAGGCCACTAAATTATATACTACCCCATTTTTACTTCTTTGCCTTTCACATGCATTGTTTGCAGGCAGTTTCAATATGATGATCCCGGAACTACCCAATTATTTGAGATCTATAGGAGGAGCGCAGTATATTGGATTGATCATTGCTTTATTCACAGTGACTGCAGGGCTTTCCAGGCCGTTCAGTGGTAAACTTACGGATACGATAGGTAGATTGCCCGTCATGTACATTGGAGTATTAGCTTGTATACTTTGCGGTTTTTTATATCCAATTATGCATACGGTGGCCGGTTTTTTATGGATAAGATTTATCCACGGATTTTCTACAGGATTCAAACCCACGGCATCTACAGCCTATGTAGCAGATATTGTCCCGTGGAATCGAAGAGGTGAGGCATTAGGTATATTGGGAATTTGTTCAAGTGTGGGATCTTCCGCAACTCCTCCGCTAGGTAGTTGGGTCGTCACCACGTATGGCATCAACAGCATGTTTTACCTTTCATCATTCCTGTCATTATTATCATTAATGATTTTGATCCGACTACCAGAGACTTTGATTGAAAAACAGAAGTTTAGCTTAAAACTATTAAAAGTTGATAGGCAGGATATTTTCGATCCTTTAGTGCTTCCTGCTGCAATCGTAATGGTTTGTTGTTATTTTTCATATGGTGTCTTATTGACACTGGGTCCAGATCTTAGCGATCGTCTTCATTTGGGCAATCGGGGAGTTTATTTCACCGTATTTACTTTAGCCAGCATTGCTACTCGATTTTTTGCAGGTAGTTTATCGGATAGAATCGGCCGTGTGCCTGTAATCAAAGTTTCGATCTTCATAATTATTACTGCCATGCTGGTGTTTGCCATATGTCACACTGCTACATTATTTTATATGGCCTCCATATTGATGGGTTTTGGAGTGGGAATATTTTTTCCGGCAATCTCCGCATGGACTATCGACTTGGGCGAAGAGGAGAAAAGAGGTCGAGCTTTGGCAACCATGTATATTGCGCTGGAGTTGGCTATAGGGAGTGGGGCATTTGTTTCAGGGTCTTATATCGGCTCACAGGTAGATCGTGTACCTCATATGTTTTATTTCTCTGCTTTCATGAGTATAATAGGACTTATATACCTTTATAGTCACGACAAAAACAAACTCTATCCATTAATCCGAAAATTTGCCCTCAAGTATAAATCGTTTAATTTTATTTAAATGTCAACAGTTGCATTAATTATTGCCCATCCTGGTCACGAATTGAGGATTTATAAATTCCTCCAGGTATATAAGCCTAGAGTGTATCTCATTACTGATGGTTCTGGAGGTGAGCAGGCTTCGAGAGTACAAAGTACCAAAGAAGTTCTAGAGTCTTGTGGCGCTACATTGGCGGAAGGGTTTGATATTGTCCCAGATAAAAAAATATATCAAGAGTTATTACATTACAAAGTGAAATTTTAAGACACTTGGACTGGATGCATGCCATTTATCAAGATTTGATTTTACACCAAGTTGATATGGTTTTGGGTGATGCCTGCGAAGGAGCTAGCCCTACACATGATCTTTGTAGATATAGTATCAACATTATAGTGAGAGAATTGCAAAAAACCACCGCTTTGAGCAATTTTGATTTTTTATTGGATTCGATTATACTGGAAGGCAACATTCAGGATTTTATTACGCTCACATTGACTAGTGAAGAATTTGAAAAAAAACAAAAGGCAGCCTGTCAATATAAAGAACTTGCCAAGGAACTACAATATGCTATCGAAAAATATGGATCTGAGCCCTTTCAATCAGAAACCATTCGAAGGATAAACGGTACTCCCCCTCTAAAGACTTGGAAAGGCCAATATCCCTATTATGAAAAATTTGGACATGAACGCATTGCTCAAGGCATTTATAATCAATTGATCACCTTTGAAGAGCATGTCAAGCCTTTTATAGATTCTGTATCGACTCAGTTTCAAAGATGAATGTACTATTGACCAATATTGAGCTTACGAAAGTGAGTGGTACAGTTGCATATATTCGTGATCTATCTTTAGCTTTACATCGACGAGGTTTTTATGTTGAAGTCTTTACTTATGAAATAGGCGAGGTAGGTCTATACCTTCAGGACCAAGGCATTCTTGTCATGACCTCACTAAAACATTCCAAACGGATACCGGATATTATTCATGCCCATCACTCTCCACTCTTGATCGATG
>JAYSTG010000514.1:0-3077 GCA_043719965.1 Saprospiraceae bacterium
ATTCCGACATGATCAAAGTGTGCTGACAATAATATGTATTGTTCTTTTAATTCTTTATTCTTACCAGGTATTACCCCTAAGACATTGACAGCATCCACATTACTGGTGACGGCTCCGGGAGTGTTGATGGAAATTTCATAAGCTCTCCCTGCCGTAAAAGTTGGCTTATCAAGACCAGAAGGTAATTGAATCCAGGCATGGAATAAACTTGCATTTTCTTCAGCATTATCCATCACTTCCAATCGCTCTTTTGCAAAATAATTTCTGAAAAAATTCCAAGGAAAACTCAAGTTGTAGATCTCCAATATGCCGAGTGCTCCTTTTGATTTGGCAAATGCTCTTTTTTTGGACATGGCATCAAAGACTTCCACTGGTGAACCCCCATGAGGCAAACCCCCTTGCATGATTACATACTTGCCCTTTACATCCAGATCTTTATAGTCGTTCAAATTTTGACTACCATCTATCCATCCGAAGTTGGCATATACGGCTATAAAAGTATCTTGCACTTTTCCACCATCAAGGATCACTGCATTATTACCCACTACGTAATGGATGCCTGAAAATGAAATACTGCCTGAAGATGGGGGTACAAATTTTAGAAAAGGAATAGGTTGAAAATAATCTTTCATTCCTGGCACCAGTTGCACTCCTGACTTTTTAAATTGGTCTGCTATATATCGCGCCGCTGCTTGATTGCCGGGTTCGCCTGTTTTTCGGCCTTTCAATTGATCGGAAGCGATATACATCATGTCATTATATAACATGTCATGCTTGACCACTTTATTGATTTTTTTTACAATTTTTTGTCCCAGAATTGGCAAGCTCGCCATGAGCATAAATAAAGTAATTATTGATAAAATATTCCCAATTCTCTTCATACGATGTTTAGATTTGTGCAAAAATAGCTTTTTCAATTATGGATTCAGATAAATTATTAGGAATTGGAAGCAGGGTAAAACATCCCGCTTATGGTGAAGGAGTCATCCTCAAATTGCATACGGTAGCCTATGATGTTTGTTTTATACATTATGGGATAAAACTGGTGGGCAAAGATTATAACACCTGGGAAGTCATAGAGCGACTAGTCCCAGAGGAGGCCGTTACATTTTCTGAAGCTGAAAAATCTTTGATCAAAATACTGAAGCAATGGTCAGATATTAGTTCAGTGACGCCTTTGGCGGATAAATGGGATCAAGGACTGATGATCTTACAATCTTCAGAACCAGGCCTCAAGCCCAAAGAAATTCCAATTGAAGCATTTTTCCATAAAATCGTGATGGTTAGAGATCGACTAAGGGTGTTAGAACAAAAAATCAATGGTCATTCTAAATTAACTGATGCGGACAAAGTAGAAATGCAGCAATATATTACCCGCATCTACGGGAGTCTGACTACATTCAATATATTGTTTAGAAACAAAGAAGATAACTTTGTTGGAGAAAAATCTGAATCGTGAACAAAATAATATTATTACAGTGTGCAGTCCTATCGCTCTCAACATGTATCAGACCACAAGCTGCCTATGAGTCGCTTGCGCCGGGTATATGGAGAGGAGTACTGACCCTTAATCCTGAACCCAAAGCTCCTCTTAAGGATGAAATAGAACGATATGAAAAGGAAGGGACTCTACCTTTGCGGAATATTGACGATGAACTCCCCTTTCTTTTTGAAGTGTTCTATGATTCATCGGGGCATCATCCCTATTTTGAAATTATCAATGGAAGTGAGCGGATAAAAGTCGAAGATGTTCGAGTGAAAAGAAATCGGAATACTGCCGAAGATACCGTATGGATTGATTTTCCAGTGTTCGATACCCATATCAAAGGTATTTTAAAAGAAGGTATAGTACAAGGAGAATGGATTGTACGCAATAAATTGGATTATAGAATTCCGTTTGTAGCTCATTATGGTAAAAAATATAGATTTGATGTATTACCAAATGCTCCTGTTGGCAATATTTCAGGAATTTGGGATTGTGATTTTGACTTGAATACTTCAAAGCCGACAAAAGCAATAGGAGAGTTCAAACAAGATGGATCCAAATTGACCGGTACATTCAGAACAGAAACCGGAGATTATCGATACTTAGAGGGTACCGTATCAGGCCATAAATTTTATCTGTCTTGTTTCGATGGCTCACACGCCTTTTTATTTTATGGTAAAATAGCGGGTGATTCCTTAGTAGGCACTTTTCGTTCCGGTAAACATTTTACATCACTTTGGACAGCTACCAAAAACGAAGCTGCAGCTCTGACCCACCCGGATCTATTGACCACTGCCTCTGGGAGTGCAGTACATTTTTCATTCCTGGATCATACGGGCAAAACAAAAACATTAGAAGATTACAAAGGCAAACCTAAGATACTACAGGTCATGGGGACTTGGTGTCCTAACTGTTATGATGAAACAAGATTTTTGACGAAGTATCTGGCAGAGCATCCTCATCTGGAAGTAGAGGTCATAGGTCTTGCTTGCGAGCGTTATAAAGATACGAGTCAATCCTTGAGAGCTATAACTATATATAAAAACAAATTGCAAATTCCTTATGATATATTATTAGCTTCCACGAGTCATTTAAACAAAGTATCGGCTTTACAATTGCCTTTTTTAGATTCTATCATCGCCTACCCTACTATGGTGTTTCTAGATAAAGAGAATAGAATTCTAAAAATTCATACGGGATTCGATGGTCCAGCTACGAGCAAATATCAAGATTTTGTAAATGACTTTGATAAAACTATACAGTTACTCTTAAAAAAAGAAAAATGAATATTTTAATCACAGGCGCTACATCAGGGATAGGAAAAGCCACTGCGCATGAATTCGCTTCGCATGGGCATTCGGTCATACTTTGCGGACGAAGGGCTGATCGCCTAAGTACCTTATCGCAAGAATTGGAATCAACATACCATCAACCCGTCACAAGTTTATGTTTTGATATTCGATCTTTTAACGAAGTAGAACAAGCTATTCAATCGCTCCCACCTGCCTTTGCCACTATCGACATATTATTAAACAATGCGGGATTGGCAAGTGGATTAGACTATACACACGAAGCAGTATTGGAAGATTGG
>JAYSTG010000515.1:0-3075 GCA_043719965.1 Saprospiraceae bacterium
GCTTTGAAATTCTCTACTGAAGATCGTTCATTGAAATTAGGTGAAGAATCTACAATATCTTTTACCGCTGAAAATTTCCAGAATATTTCCGGCTATCAGTTCACGCTTAAAATCAATGGACTTGATATCAAGTCTATCGTACCTGGTATTTTGAATGTCAATGAATCAAACTTTGGAATGAGAAGGATAAACGAAGGAGTCATCACTACTTCATGGAACGATGTGACAGGTGCAACCAAAGGCATCAGCGCAGGTAATCATGATATCCTTTTCAGCATTAAAGTAAAAGCTACTAAAGATCTTACGTTAAGTGAAAGCCTGGTCATCAATTCAAAGTACACGAGAGCGGAAGCTTATGATGGAAATACGAGTCTTGGAGTTGTATTGGAAGTAGGTAAGAAACCAATCAGTGGTTATACCTTACATCAAAACGTTCCTAACCCGTTCAAAGCTTCGACTATGATTAGCTATGAACTAGCTAAAGCAAATAAAGTCAGTTTGAAAATCACGGATGTTACGGGTAGGGTAGTACGAGTATATACACAAGATGGAGTGAAAGGCTATAACCAACTCAAAGTGAATCGAGCCGATCTCAATGCTGTAGGTGTATTGTATTACACTTTAGAAACAGAGAACTTTACAGCCACTAAAAAAATGGTAATTATCGAGTGATAATGGTAAACTAGTGGATTAAAAAATTATTAAAATTATTAAAAATATAAGCCCTATTTGCTTGCAGATAGGGCTTTTTTAATGGCTGAACTTTCGGGGAACCCAAATGCTTGATTGCCGAGTAAACATTAACATTAACATTAACCCAATAAATCAGTATTTTGGCAAAATATTTTTCTAACTTAAAAGCTGGAAATTTAGATTAGTCACTATCAATAAGAGTATGGTTCCCCGAAAATTGTTTCAATTTTAAGGGTCAGGGGCAAATAGATAATATAGCCTTCAGCTATTATTTCACCTACTAAATATGGTCATGAACCATTTTTTTATAATGTCCAGAAATAAAAATAGTTTTGTCTGGATTAAAATTAAATCTGAACTTGTAATGCTACTATATCTTCCATAGTTTCTCGTCTTCTAATCAACTGAGACTCACCATTCACTCTGATATATACTTCGGCAGGTCTTGGACGAGAATTGTAAGGCGAGGCCATTGAATAACAATATGCTCCGGCATTATCAAAACATAAAACATCACCCATTCTTATTTCAGGCAATTCTCGATCGGAAGCAAAGGTGTCGGTCTCACAGATATTTCCTACTATATCATACTTTTTTATTGTACCGGTAGGATTACTCAAATTATCTATAGAATGGTAGGCTCCATAAAACATAGGTCGAATCAAATGATTGAATCCACTATCTACTCCCGCAAAAGTAATTCCGCCATTTTCTTTAACTCCGGTGCAAGTCACCAAAAATTTACCGGCTTCACTGACGATAAACTTTCCAGGTTCAAAGATCAATTGTAATTCCTTACCATACTCTTGGCAGAAGGCTAAAAATCGGGTAGAAATCATTTTTCCAAATTCTTCGATATTCGTGGCTTTATCGCCTTGAAAATAAGGCACTTTGAATCCACTACCTAGGTCTATATACTCCAGATGCTTAAATGCCGGAGCTACCTTTAATAGTACCTCTACGGCATCCATAAATTGGGAAATTTCAAGGATATCACTTCCACTGTGAATATGCAACCCATTTACTTTTAATCCTTTTTGTTCGATTAAGGCATGAATACTAGATAAATGTTCTAACCCTATACCAAATTTTGCTTTCGCATGACCTACGGAGGTTTTTTCATTTGCCCCGGCCATCACAGATGGGTTTATTCTAAGTCCTATGGGATATTTTGGATGATTTTGAAGTAACCAATCCAGTATTTGTAAATTATCTATTGATATGCTCACATTAGCTGAAATTGCGTAGACTATTTCCATTGGCGAGGAGAAAGTAGGAGTAAAACGAATCATCTCTGGCTTGAATCCCACCTTTAACGCCAAAAAAAGCTCCCCTTGGGATACGCAGTCAATACCAATATTTTGTTCTTTAATCGTATGAAGTATCGATAAATTGCTATTTGCTTTCATCGCATAACAGTATAGTACTTTACTATACGTTATGTTTTTTTTCAAAAGTTTAATTTGGTTGATTACAGACTGTTCGTTGTAAATATAAAGAGGCGTCCCATAGACAGCGATATTTCTTAGCATATTGATTTTATTTGTGTTTAATTTATTAGCTTAATATTCAGTACTGTCCGACAAAAGTACGAATCGGTGAAATCTTGAATATAACTAATTGAAGGTGAGGAGCAGCATAGCAAAATTTTCAATTATTTTAAAACCAACCCCCCTGTAGTCAAAATAATACCATTGGTACCTCTTTTGCATAATTCGGATGCCACTAGGCCACTCAATTCAGTACATCTAAGCCATTAGGTATGAGGCATTTTATGTCAATTTGGCAGAATTAAATGTCTACCAAGTAAAAGAATTTGGACGCCACTAGGCCATTTTTATAAAGGCTATGGTGAGAGTTTGAATCGAATTTCGGACGCCATTAGGCCAATATTTAGTGTTTAAGTGATCCATTTCGGACGCTACCAGGCCACTTTCCATGATTAAAAACAGCTACTATCGTGCACAGGGACAATGCAACTCTGGCGTATGAAACCTATTATTACTTAATTTTAAAGGCGGATAAGTTTTTGTGGATATTAATAATACGTTTACGGGTATTTTCCTTATTAAGTGGTACATAACTTGCAGAAAATTTAAAGTTAATGCTAGGAGAATCATTTTTTCAGAAGCTTACTTATTGGACTGTCGTTGGCAGTAACTACACTAAAGCCGATACCGAAACACGGAGTCGATTTGCCCTGAACCATATAGAAATAGAAAATATATATATCAAAGCTCGCAACAAAGGATTACGCGACCTTTTCATACTATCAACCTGCAACCGAATTGAGTTTTACGGTTGCGCCCCTTTAGAGTTTATATGGGAGCTTATTCGGGAGGAAATGGATCTGGATACCCAAAAGATGACGGATCATTTCTA
>JAYSTG010000516.1:0-8334 GCA_043719965.1 Saprospiraceae bacterium
TTTGAAAGCAAGAGGTTTTCAGGATGAGATAAATTGGGGTCACGATCCAATATTTTTAATACCAATGCCTGGATGTTTTCTAAAAGAGGCAGATCAGTAGAAAGATTGACCAATTTAAACTCTACACCTCCACTCTGACGAGTGCCTTCGATTTCACCAGGACCTCTAAGTTCGAGATCCACTTCGGCGATTTTAAATCCGTCGGTGGTCTCACACATAGTTTTGATTCTTGTTCTGGCTTGTTCTGAACGCTTGAAACCTGTCATCAATACACAGTACGATTGATCAGCTCCTCTTCCGACCCTTCCTCTCAATTGATGGAGTTGCGAAAGGCCGAATCGCTCTGCATTTTCTATGACCATCACACTCGCATTAGGTACATCTACTCCGACTTCTACGACTGTCGTGGCGACCAGGATTTGAGTTTTACCTTGGCTGAACCTTTTCATTTCTTCATCTTTCTCCTTGGATTTCATTCTGCCATGAAGTACACCGATCTGGTATTTTGGTCTCGGAAAATGTTGCAATAATACCTCATACCCATTATTGAGATCTTGCAAGTCCAATTTTTCGGATTCTTCGATCAATGGATAGACGATATAGATTTGACGATTCAAGGCTATCTGATCCCTCATAAAAGCATGAAGTTGAGGTCTGCTTTTTTCATAAAAATGCATAGTTTTTATAGGCTTTCTCCCGGGAGGCAACTGATCTATTATACTGACATCCAGATCACCATAATATACCATGCTGAGTGTACGAGGTATCGGAGTAGCTGTCATTACAAGGATATGAGGAGCTACCGATTGGTTTTTTTGCCAAAGATTTGCACGTTGAGCTACTCCAAAACGATGTTGCTCATCAATGACTGCAAGACCTAGATTTTTAAATTGTACAGGCTCTTCCAATAGAGCATGTGTTCCTATGAGAATCTGCAGCTCACCTGCTTCCAGTAGTTTTAACAGCTCTTTTCTTTTATTCCCTTTGACACTTCCAGTGAGTATTCCTACTTGGACACCTAATCCTTCAAGTGCAAGACTGACCGAAGTAAAATGCTGTTGTGCAAGGATTTCAGTAGGCGCCATCAGACAAGATTGATATCCATTGTCTATGGCCAGCAGCATGATCATCAATGCCACCACAGTCTTTCCGGCACCCACATCACCTTGAAGTAGTCGGTTCATTTGTGTTCCTGAGCCTGTGTCCGTCCGGATTTCTTTGATTACTTTTTTCTGAGCATCGGTAAGTGTAAATTTTAAGTGGTGATGAAAAAACTCGTTAAAATAATGTCCAACCAATTTAAAATTTGGACCGACTATATTTTTCTGTCGATTCGTTTTAGAACTCAAAAGTTTAAGTTGTTGAAAGAATAACTCTTCAAATTTGAGCCTATAAGTTGCCGTTTCCAATTCTTTTAGGGTCGGAGGGAGGTGAATCCATTTAAGTGCATCATATCGATTACACAATGAAGCTTTGTCAATAAGATAGTTTGGTAAATTTTCTTGAATACCGCTAGCAGGTAGTCTTTCAAACAAGGAAGCTATACATTTTCTTCGAACTTTGACATCTAAGCCTTTGTTATTTAACTTTTCTGTACTGTTATAGACTGGTTCTAACCCGGGTAATCTCTTGATATTCCTTACAAGTTCCATCTCCGGATGTGCCATCGAAAAATAGCGACCTCCTGGTGTAGCTTTACCATAGATGAGATATTCTTCGCCCGGTATCAATGATTTTTCTAACCAGGACGCCCCTTGAAACCAAACCAGGTTGAGTGTCCCGGTACCATCCGATAGGGTAGCATTGATTCTTTTTTGAAATTTTGAACCTGTCAAGGTCAACGGACTAAGCCTGCCTTTAATCTGCACCGGTAGATCATCCTTGATGTCTGCAATAAAGTTTACGACCGATCTATCGATATGCCGAAATGGAAAGGTCATAAGCAAATCGTAAAAAGTAAAAATACCAAGCTCTGTTTGTAGCAATGCAGCTTTAATAGGACCTACCCCTTTGAGATATTCTATGGGACTTTGGAGGTAGTCTGCAGGTAATGGCACGAATGATAAAACTTGTTTTCTGATGCAAGTATACTCCGTATTGATCAAGAATGGAAACCCTTGTATCCAGATTGCAAATCTTATGGTTGAGTTGCATTCTTTGAATTTGGTCGTTTGTCAAATTGAGCTATATAAGTTTTAGGCCAGATATGACTTCCTACCTAGTGATCCCTTCGGGAGAAGACACGCCATGACTTGACTGCAATCTTTGTGCAATTTTGAAATGCACACACTTGACATTAACCAGATTTTTCATTCCTTCCAATACCTGTATCTTTGTGAAATAGATACTGAAGGCCTGGTATCTTATTATTTGACTACGAATGGATTCAAAACGACAACAACAAGTAGCGGAGTTAATTCTGCGCAATTTTTCATTTGTCCTCCAACAGGAAGGCTTATATATCTATGGTAAAGAACCTCTCGTCACGGTTACCCAGGTAAAAGTGGCTTCAGACCTCCAATTGGCACGGATCTATTTAAGTGTTTACAATTTTGAGGACAAGATGGCGGTGCTCAAAGCTATTCGAGAATATGAATTTAAATTAAAACAATCGATGTATCAACGGCTGAGAAAGCACCTCAGAAGAATGCCAAGCCTCGAGTTTTTTATCGATGATACCTTGGATGAAATGTATAGGGTAGAGGCATTGTTTCAAAAGCTGGAGCATAAGCAAGTGTCTGGAGATACACCTCCATTGGAAGAATAAGAAGTTGAGTATTGATGAAAAGTGATTTTCTGAGTTGAACAGGTACTACTATCTATGTGTTAGAGATTAGATCCAGGATCAATCTACTTTACTTGATAACTTTTGACTAACGATTGAAAGAAATTAGCTCCTTCAGGGGACATAAGATTAGTCCCTTTTGAAATTTTGCCTTCTATCAAAGTAAAGTATTGACAACCAGGCCCAATATGGATATCAGCTTCTTTTATTATTTTCCCTTTGGCTTGAAAACTAATCCTGCCAATAGCTGGACATTGCATAGTATCTGGCTTTCCGACTGGAGTAAAAAATCTCGCAGTAGTTTTCACGGAAGTGGGCTCGTTTTGACTTACACTGATTTCCATGTGATAAAATAAAAAATCGACAAAATCAACCTGTTCAGCTAACAGATTAATGTCCACTTGGGAAAGACCTCCTGGCACGGGCTTGGTAGCTTGCGCCATCGGGCTGGTTGTTTTTGGTTCGTTTTTACAACCAATAATGATAAAAAATCCAACGATTAACAAAGTGAAACCCTTCTTCATGAGTCAAATTTAATCAGAAAAGATAAAAAATATCAGCGCTGATAAAATATCCTTTCATAGAAGTGAGGCTACGTTTGACAAAAAATGGTGCGATTTCGTCAGCATCGATTATCTTATTGAACCCACGATTGTACCGAAAAGTCAAGCCTGAATTTCGAGTCAATTTTAGATTCACACCTAATATCATAGAAAAATCAGTCGTATTGTAATAAGGCAATAATTCATTAAAATTTATTTTTCGGCCATCACTAGTTATAGGATCATCAGGTTCTACTCGTATCAATCGACCTATTGACACCCCACCATGTACTTGTAACCTATAATATTCTTTGATGGGATGAAACCAATCGTTGACTACCAACAAACCGGATATCGATCCATAATCCAATATTAATTTTCTTCCTCTATTATTAGATCTTGCATAATCTTTAGATTGACTTCCGCGTTGGGAATATGATAATTCGGTGTGGATTTCAAGTGTGGGTAAAATAAAAGCTATCCCTTTGAGTCCAAAATTATATCCAGGTTTGTCATACCCTTGCATATCATCCCCATCGATTTGAGCCAAACCTATACCGGCAAATACTCCGGATCCAAATCGCTTAGATTGGCCTGTTATCTCATCGATAGTCCACGAAGATAAAGTTAGTACTAAAACAAGCAATCGGAACATATTAAAAAAAAATTGAATGGAAAGTTTCAATTCCATCCGTGAATTTCTGACTTTTGTCCATCATTTACTTAAAAAACGTTTAAAATACTTGGTTTGTTTATTAAACTTACTGCTTAGATTGACCCGATATCTAGTTTATTATTGGATCAAATGCCCTTCTCAACAGTAGATTTCAATTAAAAATAGCAAAAAATGAGTTCAAAACTACGTTATACTAAAACCACCTTAGATAAGATCGAACAGCTATTAGATGAAGCAGGATATACTGTGCGATACGAAAAAGGCAATTTTCAATCCGGAGCCTGTGTCCTTGAAAATCGTAAACTAGTGATCGTGAACCGATTCTATGAGACGGAAGGAAGGATAGTTGCCTTCTTAGATATCTTGCAACAATTAGAGATAGATACTGATGTCCTTTCCGAATCTTCAGTTTCTTTCTATCATAGTCTAAAGATGGAAGCAGAAAAAGAAGAAATGGTGTGAAACTGACATTTTTAGGTACCGGCACCTCGCAGGGTGTACCTGTGATTGGGTGTACTTGCCGAGTATGTACCTCGATCGACCTAAAAGATAAAAGATTACGTTGTGCAGCTGTAATTGAGCACAAGAACACTATAGTCCTTATCGATAGTGGCCCAGACATACGGCAACAACTCATACGAGCACGCATTCCAAAGCTTGACGGTGTACTGTTGACTCATGAACATTATGACCATACTGGAGGTTTGGACGATTTGAGGCCATTTATGTTTATGCAGAATCAAGCTATGGAAGTCTACGCCCAGCACGATGTTTTAGAGGTGATCAAAACCAAATACCACTATGCCTTTAATCAAGGCGCTTATCCTGGAGCTCCAAGATTTAATTTATTGGAATGTAAAGCCGGTGAGACCTTTATAATCGAGTCTCTCCGGATCAAACCTTTGAAAGTGAAGCATGGTGATCTGAATATTTTAGGATTTAAATTGAATGATGATCTGGCTTATATTACAGACTCGAATGGGCTGGACTCAGATACTATAGAAGAGATCAAAAGTATCCCAATCCTGGTGATCAACGCGCTCCATCAAAGACCACATCATTCTCATTATACATTAGATCAAACTTTGCATCAGATTGATCTCATCCACCCAAAACAAGCGTACCTCATCCATATGAGTCACCACATGGGGTTGCATCAACCTGTACAAGCCACCCTCCCAAAGCATGTCTTTATGGCTTTTGATACACTGATCATAAATAGTCCCTCCGATTAGCCCCAACCGATACTCGTACTTTTGTCACTATTAGATTTATGATTTCTTGTAATTACTCAACTTCAACCAATATATGAATCGCCTACAGTTTGAAAAGAGCCCATACCTGTTGCAACATCAGTCCAATCCGGTAGATTGGTATCCCTGGGGCCCTGAAGCGTTGGAAAAATCGATTGCAGAAGACAAACCTATGCTTGTAAGTATTGGTTACAGTAGTTGCCATTGGTGTCATGTGATGGAAAGTGAATCTTTCTCTGACCCAACTGTCGCCCAGTTTATGAACCAAAATTTTGTAAATATCAAAATAGATAGGGAAGAGCGACCAGATCTGGACAAAATCTACATGGACGCGATAGTTGCGCTTTCCGGTTCGGGTGGTTGGCCTTTGAATTGTTTTCTATTGCCAGATAAAAGACCTTTTTATGGAGGTACTTATTTTCCACCATCACCATTACATCAAAAACCTTCTTGGTCTCAAATACTTCAATTCATACTTACTATCTTTAAAGATAAACGAGCGGAGGTAGAGGAACAAGCAGGGAGATTGACAGCATATGTAAGTAATTCGGGCAAGACCCTATTCCAAATATCCTCTACATCTAGTCTGAATGCCAGCGGCAGTGAAGAAATTGGTACACAGCTTTTTGATCATTTAAAATCAAGATTCGATCGTGTTTGGGGAGGATTTGGAGGAGCTCCGAAATTTCCAGCATTGATGACTCATAAGTTATTATTAGATTATTATTTTTATTCAGGCCGGCAGGAAGCATTGAGACATGTAACACATTCTTTGGCGGTCATGGCAAAGGCTGGTATTTATGATCAATTAGCAGGTGGATTTGCCAGATATGCAACAGACAAAGAATGGAATATTCCACATTTTGAGAAAATGCTTTATGATAATGCCCAGTTCTTATCCTTATATAGTCATGCGTATAAACTTGTACCGTCCCCAATTTTTAAAAAAGTAGTGTATGGTACGGCATCATGGTTGATAAAAGATATGAAATCACTTGTAGGAGGATATTTTAGCGCTTTAGACGCAGATAGTGAGCATGAAGAAGGTAAATATTATGTATGGACTTTTCAAGAAATTCAATCGGTATTGGATCAAGATGAATTTGAGTTATTCACAATGGTATTCGCCATTTCAGAAGAGGGAAATTGGGAAGATCATTTCCATCCATCCGATATTCCGAAAAACATTTTGTGGGTGCATCCCACATTAAAGGATGATGATCTATGGTGTGCATCGGAGTTGGCAACTATCTTGGATAAATTATTATTACATAGGGCAAAAAGGATACCTCCATTATTAGACACCAAAATTATTACGGCTTGGAATGCCCTGTTGTGTATAGGTTGGTTAGACGCATTCGAGACTTTCGGTGATCAAGACTTTCTGGAAGAAGCTAAATCGATGCTCTTATATTTAGATCAAAAGGCCTTCGAGAAGGATCATTATAAGCATCAGTTGGAGTCTGAGATTCCTCCTATGTTAGATGATCTTGCTTATGGAATTTCTGCATTCCTTTCTGCGTACAGAGTGACTGATGAAATAAGGTATATTCATAAAGCGTTAGAGATTCAAACCTATGTGATGACTTACTATTTTGATATCGATTCAAATCAATTTCGATATGCTCAGACCGGATCGGACCTCATCGCCCCGATCACGGATTTATATGATAGCACCATGCCATCAGCGGTCGGAATGATGGCGTGTAACATGGCACAGCTAGGCCGTATGATGCATGACCTCGATATGGAGTCTCATGGAAACTCGATCATCGATTCTTTAGCAGGAGCCATTGTTAAATACCCCGAGTCATTAAGCCATTGGGCCAGCCTACTCCTTAACAAGGCTAATGGTTGGCTTGAAATCAAGGGTAAAGGAGATGACTTTAAAGGAGTTTCACCGATATATTTACCGTCATGGATTAGAGGTGCCCAGGATGATGGAGAGTCCGGTATCTCTTTTTGTCATAAATTTTCTTGTGAAATGCCTGTAAATTCGATTTCTGAATTTCGTGTACTTTTAGATAAGTATTATTTTACTCATGAATACAGTTAAAATACTGATTTGCATATTTATTTTCACAAATTATGTGACCTGGGGCCAGGAAAGCAGTCAATATACCATTATCATGGGCCAAAAATACGCTACCAACCTTGCATATGCCGGACTAGAGTCGACTTTGAGTATTACCGGAGGGTATCGTGCTCAGTGGGAGGAATTGCCTGGTTCTCCAAACAGTAGAATAATTCATGCCCATTTACCATTGTATTCTTTGCGTGGAGCAGGAGGCTTCAAACTTGAACAAGAATCTTTTGGAATAGAAAACAATATTAGAGCTTCAGTATCTTATAATTACGTATATCAAAGTCCAATAGGTGTGTTTTCAGCGGGCGTTGGTGTTGGATTCATCAGTAAGACCTTAGATGGCTCTTTATTAAAAACACCTAGTGGTAGATACGAGGGTACCTTAATCTTCCATCAAGATCCGGCTTTATTTGAAACATCTCTTAGCGGTATTGCACCTCAATTTTCTGCCGGAGTGTATTTTGCACAGGATCGATTGGAATTGGGTTTGGCAGCGGAAAATTTTCATAGCCCTACTATTCGATTTAACCACGGCAAAGCAACCTATAAGATACAACCCAGAATTAATATAAGTGGTGAGTATAAGATAGATTTAGCCGAATCAGTAACTTTGACACCCTCAATATTATTAAAAACAGATATAAAAAATTTGCAATCTGATGTCGCAGCAATGCTCGGATTCAATGAAAAAATATTTGCTGGATTAGGGTTTCGCGGATACTCAAAATCCACTTTTGATGCAATTTCGGTGCTTGGAGGCCTAAAAGTTAGTGAAAATTTAAAAATTTTTTATGGCCTGGATTTGACCGTTTCAAGCATCAAAAATGCACAACAAGGCACTCATGAATTGCTTATAAATTATAACCTCAATAAAAAAATTGGAACATTGGAACGAGAACCCATAATCTTCAACCCCAGATATTAAAATAATATTTTTTTAACTAAAGTTTAATGCCGTTAGGCATGATTTATGTAATTAGAATGAATCCTGA
>JAYSTG010000517.1:0-3072 GCA_043719965.1 Saprospiraceae bacterium
GAGCGTAAATCACTCAATTTACCAATCTGGACCACCAGAATGACCAATAGAGCGAGGATGCCAATGATGATGATTGCGGTCATATTATTTTTTTATACAGCTTAGTATTTGGTTGATTATAGCACATGATGATGCAAACTTTCTGAATAATAAGGGTCATTTTTGGGTTGTAATGGTGCCTTGCCGATTTCTCTGAAGACAAATAACAAAAATCCGGCTAGGAATCCCAATAAAACACCAATATCTAATAGCCCTGGAATCGTAAATCCTGTAACAAAACTAGACCCCGCATGTGCATCATGTCCTGGTGCACCATGAGCATCCGTACTATGTGATTCGGGAGTGGAAGCATGGTCAGGCACAGAGGGCGTTGAGGGCGTCGATGCAGAAGGAGTATGTTCATTGACAGTTGCAGATGCCGAATCATGATGTATTACAGCATCATTTGCTTTAACTGCGGTGTGGTCGCCCGCTTGGCTTACCGCCATTGGCTTTGTTTCTATTGGTTTTATTTGTCCTATGGATGCCCTCTGTTCTATCAATTCATGGGCTGTATGTAATGCTCCTGGCTTTACCATTTGGAAAAAATCTATCCAGTGACCCAAAAATACAAGGCTAGCTACAAAAACTAAAGTACCTGCTTTGCGTTTGGTATCATTGCGCATCAATATCAGGAATGGCAATAAAAAATTCATGATCAGATTGGCATAATAAAGCACTTTATAATCATTAAAGCGTTGGCGAAAATAAATAGTTTCTTCACCTATGTTAGCGTACCAAATCAACATGTATTGCGAAAACCATAGATAGGTCCAGAAAATGCTAAAAGCAAATAAAAACTTTCCAAGGTCATGTAAATGCTCTTGAGTGACCTCGACTAAATATCCTTTAGATTTCATGTATAGTATGATACCAATAGTCAATGCCAACATGGATACGAATAATGAAGCAGAACTATACCATGCAAACATCGTGCTGTACCAATGTGCATCCAAAGACATCACCCAGAGCCATACACAAGCTGCGCTCATAAATCCAATCAATGGCAAAGCAAAAGAAGAATATTTTCTCAATTGGATATGATGACTATAACTTCGATTTCCATTCACATCTTCGTCCAATGATATAGATCGAATCTTCTTTGCCAAATAGATCCAAATTCCCATTGCCAGTATGGTGAAAAAAGTAAAAAAATTGCGACTTAAAAAGGATGATTTCCCCATGATGATTTTGTCAGATGCTCGTGTAGCTGCATCATTCCAATGATAGAGGTGATGATAGCCCAGGTACAATCCGCCAGCAATGATTAAAATTAAAATTAAACCGACTACTAAAAATTGAGCATATGCCTCCCAGATTCTTTTGAAGGTGACGACCCAACCTCCCAAAGCTACTACGTTGGCTGCATAAAAGAACAAAGCAAACAATGCGATACCTGTAAAGAAAACAGAATTATGCAAAATATTAGTCCAAAATCGTGTGTGAAATGCATCATCATTTATAAATATAAATATCAAACAAAGTACGCCTAATCCCATCGTACTTAACAATGTGGTCCTAGCAGTACTACTCAATTCAAATCGCTGGGGCGATGTGATAGCCGGTGAAGAAGATAAAGCTTCTGAAGTATGGTGATGATCTGCCATTTCGAATGATTATATCAATGTTTAGGATTCTTTTCTTTTGTAATAGGAGTATGTTGTTCTTCAGCTGCGGTAGAAGGAAGCATAAGCGTCTTCTCTACGTTGACTGGCTTTGGTTCGACCCAAGTAGCCGCCGGTATATCCTTAGTGAATGTATTGCCCATTTCATCATATTGTAATTTTTTGCTTTTAGCCTGCAAGGATCTGATATAATGAATGACTTGCCATCGCTCTTCATAGGAAAGTTTATCTGCATAACTTGCCATCATATTTTTACCAAACATGATTGCATGATAAAATCTTCCGTTTGTAGATCGATAAAATGTATCTAACAAAAAATTTGCGGGCAAGACGGGATATTTGCCACCATCTTCTCTGGCCAAATAGCCTGCGCCATCTGCTTTTTCTCCATGACAGATACCACAATTAATTTCATATAACTTTTTACCAACAGCTAAACCTTTAGAACTTATAGGATAAGGATTATCTATAATTTCTTTTGAAGCCCGAATTCGGTCATCTTCAGAATCCATAAAATAATATGGCACAGAACCATTAGCATTGATAACTCCTGATTTTTCAGCAGAACTCCCACCTGCATATCCTCGTGCAATAGTACCATTCACAGGAAGTCTAGGGCTTGCAAATTTTTTATATTCTTCTTCTGTTCCCCATCGATTGTAATAATAATAATCATATAGGTTAGCTTCATAGCCAGTCGAATGAACCATGTCTGGCATAAATTCATGTCCAGCCTTATTGCCTCCTGCTCTGGAACAAGATACCATAGCTATGGCAAACGCACCAAAGAACATAATTTGAATAAAATATCGCTTCATCATGAGTTACAATACTTTAGAATTTACCTCAGCAGCACCTGTGGCCTTAAAGAACTCATTTACTTTTGAAGTATCGGTTAAGCTTGCCTTATTAAAAGCAATGCAAAATTTATCATCTGAGATTCGTTCATCCAATACCGGATTAGTAATTCCAGGCCCCATGCCGCAAATAATGTAAAAAGTGATGACCATACCCCAGGATGCAAACAACACAGTCAATTCAAACGTGATAGGAATAAATGCAGGCACAGACCAATAAGGTTTACCACCAAATAGTATAGGCCAATCTTTAGTAAAAATCCAAGTCATCCCAAGAAATGCTGTCAATGTGCCTAAAAATCCATACACAAATCCACCTTGATGTAATCTTGATTCTGTAAGATGTAGGGCTTGATCCAATCCGTGCACTGGAAAAGGACTGAACACATCCATGATAGGTAGATGCTGATCATTAGCAAGCTTGACAGCCTTGAGCAGCTCTACTTCATCGTTATATAGTCCGTAGATGACTTCTTTATGGTTGGACATAATAGTTGGTTTCTTTTATTAATCAATGGTGATCTACATGTTCTTCATGATGTGCTGGTGGG
>JAYSTG010000518.1:0-8331 GCA_043719965.1 Saprospiraceae bacterium
TGATTTATACTTGAAAATCTACGAGGATAAAGTCCATATTCTACTTCGACGCTATCCGTGAAAGCAAGGTTTTCTCCCATCAACTGGGTCAGTATTTCAGCAGAAGCGCTAGATACCACACTATGGCCGCTGGTATACTCTGGGAACGGGGGAGTCTGTAGGAGCGGTATCCAATCAGGATCTATGTTTTCATTAATATAAGTCTCAGGCCGTACTAGATTGCTCCTATATTTTTCATCCCAACACGAAATAAATCCATCGTACAAACCTATAGCAACTAAAGCGTAAGCTTCTACTGTTTCGGGAAAAGATTTATTTAGTTGTTTGCATATCGTACCTGTAATCCCGATCCAATGCCCACCAGGGGATATCTTTTTGGTGGCGAACATCACATGCCCTTGTTGATGTACGATGAATGGATTACAATCCCAGAATGAGGCGATATGCTCAATAGTGCTATCTTTTTTATTCACCACCTCCATTACTTCTTTAGCCTCCTTATAAAATCTACTCTTTTTATCTGTCGAATAAGGAGTCGGTGGTACGGGTTTGAATTGCGCTGCACTATCCAGCGTCAAGGATCTTTGTTTATTCCAATGTGGCTCTACTGCATCCATATAAGCAGGTGGCGTGGGCTTCCATCGCTCCGCTTCTTGAGTTACTGAAAATTTTGGAAAAGTTCTGGACTGTTTATAATTATCTTTTCCTGTCCAACGGATTACAGCTGCACTAATACTGTCTCCGAAGGCTAAGGACCGTTTTAAAACATCTTGGGGTACACCAATATTTTCATAATGTAACATGACCGACTTTTCATATTCATTCACTTTATCCTCAGAAAACAAAAGAGTGCGGCCGGTATTAATGACTGCTTTGACGCTAGCGATCGGAAAAGAATATTGTTTTCCAATCTCGGGCTTAGGCATTTCAGGTAACTCTCTAATCTGTCCGGCTAATGATTTATACTTTGGATCACCTGCTGCCAAGGCTTCATATCCTGCAATGGCACATCGACTGTAGATTCTACTGGCCACAGGAGGTGAAAAGATATCATATACCATTACATCCGTGATGGCCTTTAGTCCTTCATGATAAAAGTTGGCATTTTCAACCTCGACTTGATAGTTAGGGTTTGACTTTTTACAAGAAAATAGAGTGAGTGTTGCTATGAAAAGGTATACAACGTTTCGCATGGATTAGTTGGTAATTTTCATGCAAAGATAGGCAGAAGGTGCGAGAGTGGATTTGGCAATTCCAGAGCTGCTCGATGCTTATCTGAATACCAGTATATTACCACCGGAGTCCTTTGTAATACTTGATATCGTATTCAAGACTGTCGTAGGCATCTTTTCCATACTCTTCTTGTTCGATAAAGAAATACTTCATACCTGATTTTTTGTATGACTTCAATAGGCCTATAATATCGAGTTGCCCTTTGCCAAATTCGGTACTTTTTTTCTCGGTCAAGTTCATATCTTTTAAATGCCACAATGGAAATCTGCCAGGGAATTTAATAAAATAGTCTAATGGATTTTTGCCGGCTGCAATAACCCATCCTAAGTCTAGCTCCATATGTACTAAAGCAGGGTCCGTATTTTGCATCAAAATATCGTAAAGGACTTGTCCATTTTCAGATTCAAATTCGTACTCATGATTATGGTAACCAAATTTGAGTCCACGACTTTTACATTGTTCACCAGCTTTATTAAAAGCATTTGCTACCTCTTTATAATTGCTTACGGTTTGACCCCGAGTCGTCATGGAAGCTACCATGATATATTCCTGACCAGATTCTGCAGCTTGATCTATCGTATGGAGCCAATCATTATCGATATGGACATGTCCGCTACGAAGCGTCATACCTAAGTCCTTACAAGTTTGCGCCATTTCTTTAGGTTTTAGACCGGAGAAAAGTCCTTTATTGCTACGATAACTTTCTATTTGATTATAACCCATTTTTGCAAGCCGCGCCAGGGTGCTTTTGGGATCTTGATTCATTTCCACACGGACTGAATAGAGTTGTACACCTATATTCCTTCTTCTTTTTGGAATCGATAAGGAATCAGTGTCCAGTGTTGGTATAGTGATAGCAGCCAATGAAGACTGCATTAAAAAGTTTCTTCGAGAAATCATTTTGACAGGTTTTGTTCAAATATAAGGACTATTCATTAATCCTAATGAAATTGGTTGTTGTCCCTTCTTATCCAGCATTACTCGAAAAAAGCTATTACAAAATTAAAGCAATGTGATTAGTAATTAGTAATTTGGGCATATTGATTTTAATTCACCGTTCATGAAATCTATCGTATCAAGTATTATCCTATTCAGTTTAATGTCATTGCCAATTCGGAATTTGAGCCAATCCACTGGACAGCAAGAGATTTCTTGGTGGCATAAAAACAACCTGCGAGTCATTCAAGCAAATCTACCAGCATATGAGGCTGCTACCCTGGATCCGGATTCCTTAGTCTCAGATCTGATAAAATTTGCAGCGAATACGCTTATTATCAATGCAGGAGGTATCATGGCTTTTTATCCCACAAAACTGGAATCACATTATACTAATCCATACCTGAGACCCGATATGCTAAAAAAGGTAGTAGATAAATGTCATCAGAATAAAATTAGAGTCATAGCCAGATTTGATTTTAGTCGATTGGATAAAACGATATATGATAAGCACCCGGATTGGGTCTATGTGGATAAGTCAGGTCAGCATATGATCAATACTGACAAATATGTGACTTCTATCAATGCTCCATATGTCCAGGCTGAAGCATTTAAAATCATTGAAGAAGTGATTGATATTTTTCCTGTGGATGGAATATTTCTAAACATGCCAGGCTATCAAAGCAGTAACGCCTATGAAGGCAAATATCATGGTATCGATCAGAATGAATATGATAAAAAAAGGTTTGCCCATTGGAGTGGCGGATTGACTTTGCCTTCAGAGGAAGATCGAAAAAATCCGGTGTATATGAAATACCTTTCATTCAGAAAATTTACTACAGACGAATGGCAAGCTAAGTTAGCACAAGTGGTAAAGTCAAAGAATCCGAATATCGCTATTTGTACCTATGCCGCCGAACATGTAGATATTATCAGACATGAATCACAAACCAATAGCCTTCCTTATTTTCCGTACAATGCATCAGATAATGTAAATAGTACGATGACTTCTTATCCACGGCATATTGTCAGCAATGCAAGTATTCAACAGATTTCTTTTCAGAGCCGATACAATGCCATCGAACCTGATGAAATCGAAATTCGTCTATGGGAAAATATTGCTAACGGATCTGGTCTCGACCTCAGTTTGATGGGCGACCTTCGCGGATATGAAGATGAACGCAATTACCCAGTGATAGAGAAAATTTATAATCATCATAAGAAATTTGAAAAATATTATGGCCGTTATCAATCAATAGCTAACATCGCTCTTGTAGCTCCTGGATGGTGGCCCAGCGGAAACACGATGCAGGAGTTCAGAGGCATTCAACTGACCTTAAAGGAAGCCCATATCCCGTTCGACATTATAGAGGATAGCCAGATAGGCGCTCAACTAGAAACATTAAAAAGATATCATCTGATTATATTGCCAGATATATATTCTTTAAATGAACAAAGCATAGACGCTATAGATACTCTATCATCGCAAGGTATTTCTTTTCTTGCCACTAATAATACCTTGATTGAAAAGCCTGATCTCCTCAAAAAATGGTTTGGCGTGCAGCTTAAAAAAGCAATTCCCGACTGTAGCGGCCAGTACATATCCATCCCTGATCACCATACATTTTCATCATTAACAGGTCAAGCTATGGTCTTTCTAAAGTTTAATATGAATGAATATGATATGAGCGACTGCGATCAGATTTTCCTTCCATTATTATCCAAAGGCCGACCGGGTCCCCCGGAAATGATTGGCGGACACGATCCTACAGGGTACTATACTATAGGTATTAAAAACCAACCAAAATCCAAGAATGCTATTCTTCCTTTGAATTTAGGTCGACTATATTATTTACATGGATACGAGCAACATAAAAATATCTTATTGGACTTGATACAGTATTTATTACCTACGGCAAAAGACCTTATCCTTACGAATGCTCATCCCCGTATCGAGACGATACTGAATGAATATGCTGTGAATGATGAAAGCACCTATGGAAAACCATTTGTTTCAAAAGGAATGATCTTACACCTGGTCAATCTAACCGGGTTTAGTGGAAATACCTATTTTAAAGCTTTACCTCAGGCTAATGTAAAATTTACGATTCAAACTGATTTTAGACCCAGGAAGGTATGGAATCTTGCAGATGGAAAATCAATACAATTCGTATATAAAGCCGGTAAGGCGGAATTCAATTTAAACTCGATACATGATTATGCAGCTATTATTTTTGACAAATAGTGTGGGGTTAAATTTTTAAGGAGCAATATAATTTTAGAGCTACTGAAATCGCTGGATTCATTTTCCAATGATCTGTCTCAAATGATGCTGTTGATGTCCCCAATAATCCTCTATAAGAAAAGCCAAGGTATGTAAAGAGATTTCACTTTTGCCGGTATCACAAGTGAGATCTATCGATGTCACGGGAATCATTTTCGCGATCCTATCGTATTGAAGATTAATTAGTTTCCATAGTAAGATCATGTCCTTTACAGGCATGGACTGGTAATGATTTAAGAGTACCCATTCGTTTTGGGCGTATACTATCTTCTCGTTGATTTTATATTGTGTCACGATCAATCGTCTGATATTATTCATGGCGCTGTCTATCAGATGACCTAATACTTCTTTTTTAGACCATTTTTCAGGATGAGGTTTTGCTTCCCATTCAAGGTCTGGGATCATGTACAATATAGATAGTGTAGAGGAAATGAATTCTGAAATAGAGCTTTGAATAGTATTGGGATACATAATAAATTTTTAAATAATAGACCTTAATGTCTCTTTCCTTCCTTAATCCTGAATACATGCAATACCGCAGGAAATAATGCATCTATAGTCTCGGTCGTACCTGCCGGAGATCCAGGCGTAGTAATAACGAGCGCATTCCCAATAAAACCAGATACACCACGGGATAACATAGCCGTAGGCATACGTTGCTGACCATATTGACGAGCAGTCTCCACGATCCCTTGTATTTCTCTTTCAATCAAAGGTCTAAGGGCATCAGGCGTAATATCTCTAGGAGAGAGTCCCGTACCACCAATGAATAAAATTAAATCATGATCTAAGCTATATTGCTTCGCAAGCATTTGAATGGTATCGAAATCATCCGGTATGGTTAAATGTGTTTTTACATTCAACCCTAATTTTTCAAGTTTTGATTTGGCCGCTAGGCCGGAAGTATCATTGGTCATACTTTTTGACACACTATCTGAGCAGACGATGATGGCCGCTTTAAGGTGACCATAGGTTTCCTTAAGCAGATCTGACTTGCCCCCTTTTTTAGATAACAACCGAATATTTTTGATTTCTACCCCCTTGTCGATAGGTTTGAGCATATCATATAAGGTCAAGGCAACTACTGAAGCGCCATGCATCGCTTCTACTTCCACACCGGTTTTATATATCGTGTGCACCTCCACCTGCACATGGATATCAAGACCTTGGATTTTATGTGATATCTGAGTGAATTCTATAGGAAGGGGATGACAATCGGGGATGAGTTCACTAGTTTTTTTTACAGCAAACAAACCTGCTACTCTCGAGAATTCAAAAACATCTCCTTTCGGGATTGATTTACTCATAATCGCTTCGATGGTCTCTTGTTTTGACACTGATACCATAGCGGTAGCAATAGCCTTGCGTAATGTATTTGACTTATGTGTGATATCCACCATATGGTAATGACTATTTTTGCCTATGATTTTAATTAAGTATTGTATATACTATACTTTATTTTCTTTCCATACATGACTGAGATCAGATAACAATTCTTTACCCCATACGGGCAATTCTTTTTTAATTCGTTCTACCATTTCACGACAAGCTTCGATAGCTGGTGCACGATGCACTGAGGATGTAAATACAAACAAAGATATTTCACCCACGCTGACCCATCCCAGGCTATGATATACATGCAAACAGGTCAGATCATATTTTGAAAATATATCCTGTCGGATCTGATGCATTTTTTCTAAGGCCATTTCTTCATAAGTAGTATATTCAATGCTGGTGACCTCCTTACCTTCTTTAAGGTCTGCTCGAATTTGACCTAAAAAAATGCTGTGGCCTCCTATGTTTTTTTTGTTTGCATGTGCTGCAATTTTTTCGCCAATGAAAGTTCCGGATATAGGACCCTGGACAAAAATGTTTCTAACTCGATGATCTGATGACATGGGATATTTGATTTTTTAACCTCCGGCATAAGGGGGTAACAAAGCAAGAGTGTGATTAGAAGTCAATATTACGTTTTCATGGATGATCTCCCGATCTAATGCGATTTGGTATAAGCTGATATCGAGCTGAGGGTATAATGCTTTTAAATGATGCACTACCGAATCTGTATCTTTTAATCCTGTCAGTTCAAGACTAGTGACGCCAGTCAATTCAGTGATTTGACCAAAAAACAAAATCGAAATAGTAGAAGAGGACATAGATGTACGAAGTTACGAAAAAGCCTTAAGACATTATGGGATCATAATTTTTATTCACCAGATTCACTCCCTCTACTTGAACTTCGAAATATAAAAGAAAGATTATACTTTAAATAACAATTTTATCGAAGCGATGATCAACACAGTAGCTAATATATACTTTAATGCCTTCTGATCAAAGCGACTTGCTCCAAAATAGGCTCCCGATAGTCCACCACAAAATGCAATGACTGTCATCGTCATCATCGAGGTACTGATAGCTATGCCCTGGGACATCTGACCTGCCAGGCCCGCTATCGAATTGATGAATATAAACAATGCACATGCTGCTGCTGTCTGTTTTTGATCTGCCCAATGCAATAGTATTAATACAGGAGCTAAAAGCACTCCACCCCCAATACCGATCAAGCCTGATAAAAACCCAATGATGCCTCCTATCCCCATGGAGAGTGCAATATGTTGTGGTTTGAAATTATCATTATCTTGTTGATTGAAAAATAAAAAACGAAATGCAGGTATCAAAAGTAAGGCGCCTAATAATTGTTTGTACAGATCGTCACTTACATGTATTCTCCCACCTAAAAAGGCCAATGGAACAGATGCTATCAAAAAAGGCCAGACGAGTTTTAATTTAAAATGCCCAGCTATATAAAATTGAATAAAGGCTACCAAAGAAACGAAAAGGTTCAAAATCAAAGCTGTGGGCTTCATGACCGTAGGTGCAGTACCTGCCAAAGCCATCAATGCGAGGTATCCGCTGGCTCCACCATGACCTACACTGGCATACAAAAAAGCAACTACAAATAATAGAGCGTATAACCACCAGGTAAAATCCATAATCAGGCACTAAGGTAATAAATGTACTTCTACCTCTTGATTAAGTTTTATTTCAGTTTCATCTTCACCGACCACGATCAGTGCATTGGCTTGTGCAAAAGATTTGAGCCTAAAAGATTCCTGAGCATCTAATGGAGTGACACGATGTCCATCATAGTTTGCTTTCAGAAAATGAGTCAGGCCTACAGGTTTTTTATACTGAGCAGTGATAGGTACGTTGATGATTTGAATGGAGCTTTTTTGACCCATCATTTTTTTCAGGGCAGGTTCTAGATATTCGTAAAAACAAGTCAGAGCAGAAGCGGGGTTTCCAGGTAAGCCGAAGACGAATCGATGCTCTTTTTTTCCACAATACATGGGTTTGCCGGGTTTCTGTTTGATTTTATGAAATAAGGTATTTACTCCTACTGCTTCTGCAGCTTGAGTTACAAAATCAAAATCACCTACGCTCACGCCTCCCGTTAAAATCACGATATCATTTTGGTCCAATGCCGACATTAATGCTTGTTTTAGAGATTCGATTTGATCCGGAATATGTCGGATATCGATGGCATCTATGCCTGCTTGTTTAATAGCGGACGATAAGGTATATGAATTCGAATCATATACTTTACCGTAATTCAATTTTTGACCCAAAGAGGCCAGCTCATCGCCTGTCACCAGTATACATACTTTAGGTCTTCGATACACTTCCACAGTCCGAATGCCCATACTGGCTAAAAACCCGATTGCGGCAGGTGTCAATCTAGCTCCTTTAGGTAAAGCCAACGCATTAAGGTTGATTTCAGATCCTTGATTCCTGTAATTGGACCCTGATGTCAATCCTGTATCAAGGATATATAACTTCCCGTCTTTGATTTCTGTCTTTTCTTGCATCACCACAGT